>JAQGHS010000473.1 GCA_028291605.1 Planctomycetaceae bacterium
ACGAAATGTGATCTCGCTCCGCTGATGTGCTAGACGATTTCTGCTAGGCGATGCCCACGATGTGGCCTAATCTCGCGACATCGGAACCCACTGCCCTTTCGTCTCGGACTCGGCTTGGACCCAGATCGCGACGTGTTGGCCGTGCTTGTTTCTCAACACGGTCCCCAGACCGCGTACGGCCACAAGTTCCAATTCGCCGAATTGGATGGGATCTCCCATGAGTTCGTCTTTGACCGACAGAAACGCAGTGGCGACCAGCAACGAAGCCACAGTCGTGAGCAACAAACATTCTGCGATCGGCAGCCGGAATGGCAGCGTGAAAGACACTGAAGGTCCTCCTGTGAATACGACAAGGATGCCGTATTTCATCAGGTGAACGTCGTTCAGTCAAGTTCTGACATGCGAATAGACGACGAGCTCGGTGGCAGATACCCCGAGGTTCGTTGAGAGTGGAAGCCGGAGGCTTACGCCGTCCGGCTCGCCTGCTCAGTTGATATCGCGATTCGACTTAGGCTAGCTGGCTTCGGCAGCCGCCACGGGATGAGCGGCCTTGGCGGCCTGCAGGTTGTCCAGATAATCCTTGGCGGCCACGGCTCCGTCGACAAAACCCGAGACCAACCGGAGGCCACCGGGGATCATATGCACGGCGAACAACGTCGGAAACGTCAAACCGAACGCCACATAGTAGCCACCGTTATAGGCGACACTCGTCAATGCCTGCTGAGTCACAGGCAAGGCCTGCTGCAGAATGGACTTGGTCTTCGCCGTCGTCCGACACAGCAGACTGGCGGCCGCGGGAGCAGCGACAGCTTCAACCGGTGCTGCTTCGCTCGATGGTGTGTCCAACGATTTTTCTACTTCGCTCATAATCGCTAACCTCTTTACCCAAACTGGGTGACAAACGAGTAATCGAACCCCAAAAATCTGTCCTAAGCGAGCGCCGGGACTTCCGTCATCACATTTTCGATATTGCTGCGCGGCGCCTTGATCGTCGCGACCAGATGTTGAACTTCTTTCAGGGCCGCGCTGCCTCCGTCCTCCAAACCGTGCCCCAGTGCGCTCTGGCTGACCAGAGACCGGTAGGCCCAGAGGGTGGGAGCTGAGGCCAGAAAACCGACCGCAAACGTTGTCCAGTAGACCGAATCGGCTGTTCGATGGGCCACACGCTGCACCCACGGGCGAGCTTGATGGGTATCGGGTTTGACGCGGCCATCGATTTTTCCATTGACCCGCAGCCAGCGCTCCTGGAAGGTGAACTTGGCAATCCTCGCGACGTGTTGCGTCATCGTTGCGAATTGCATGGCACCGGCGAGAATTCCGATCGCGGGGATGGTATGCAGTCCACCGGCTTCGATGATCTTCTCGGTGACGGCATCCTGGATCATTTCGTCAAATGCTTCTTCCATGATCGAGTCGGCCACGTTGCCAATGCTGGCGACCGAGTGCTGCTTTTCCTCCAGGTTGCTGGCCGAGGCGACCAGCATGATACCCAGAACATATTCCCGCTCGTGCGGCTCCTCGGTACCGAATCCGTAGCAGTAGCCGATGGTATGAATTGTCTGCAGGCAATAGGTCAACAACGACTTGACCACGATCACGGCCGACAGGAGATTGCCTCCGCCAGATCCCGCTCCTTTAAGCATCGCCTTTTCTTCGGCCAGGTAGGCGACAGCATCGGCGAGTTTGTCGCACTTCGTCAGATCGGCTTTCCAGAGCTCATGCAGAGCACTGACTTTCGCCTTTTCGAGCACCGTCTCCCGATGCGAAGAGACTTCGGATGAGGCATACGCATCGTTGATCGTCTCGACGACCATCTTGGGCGGCAGCGCTTTTTCGGCCAGCTTGACCAGCGGATGAGTGAGTTTTTCCAGCATTCCGGAGACATAGCTGGGTGGCTCAGCCTTCCAGCCCGCGATCTTGCGGACTTGCTCGGCCTCATATCGGGTCAGTGCTTTCATCGAAACGTTCTCTGGGAGTTGATTTGTAAGGGGTCACCTGAACATATGGCCGCGAGCGATCGGCCGCAGGTTGAAAGAACTGTAGCTTACAAAAATGAACGTGATCGAGCCTCCAGTCAGGCAAAATGGGGTTTTTGAGTACATCTGTAAGGATACTGCGGTGTTGTCCAAATGCAACAATAAGTCTTGGCAGACCGGTCAGACTCGTGAGCAGCACGGCGCTAGCCGCCGGTTCTTTCAACGACATTGGCACCTGAAACCGGTGGCTAACGCCATTCCGCTCACAAACGGTATACCATTCGGTTCACCCTGCAGCTTCTTTTGCTCCGCTTCCCGGCATGTCAACGAGGTTTTCATGAATGATAAGTTGGAAGCATATCCCTCGAAACACAAATGCAATCTCGTTCAGCCTTTCTTCCACGACGCATCTCGGATAGGATAAGGATGTCGCGATGATTCGTGACGAGCAGAGATAAATGCAAGTCTGACACCCTCCGGGCGTTGTTCTCGCCCGCCTCATGCTGCGAATTGTGCCTTTGCCGAAAAGTGCCTCTCGTCTTGTGTGGCTATCTGTTTCCAGGTGGATCGGTCAAAATCTGACGTTTCCGTCGGAATTGGCCAGTCCCAAATTTTCGGCTTATGTTTTCGCGGAGTAGTGTGATGGCAACTGGTAAAATCAAGAAGTTGGTCAGTGACAAGGGTTTCGGGTTTATCGCTGGTGATGGAAAAGACTTGTTCTTCCATTCCAAGGAAGTCGTGGGCACCACCTTCGATTCTCTCCGCGAAGGCCAAGAAGTTGAATATTCGGTTGGCAAGAGCGAGAAGGGCCCCTGTGCCACTTCCGTCCGCGTTGCCTAGTTGGCGACGTTAGTCGACGGATTAGTCAACATCGTTGATTGAATTCCAATAGAAGCCCTCGAGTCTCAGATTCGGGGGCTTCTTTTATTGATTGTGCCTGCTGTGCGTAAGTAGTCCGCAGAAAAGTTGGAGTGGCCGTATTCGCCAGAATGTCGGCTGCCCGCTTGCTGCCCACGCTTTGGCGAGTATGGCGACCTCTAATGTCAACGAAATTCCTTGGACAAGACAAAGTTGCGAAGCCTGACTGTTCGCCGTAGAATGCTGGACAGTTAAGGAAATTCTGTTCATCTCCAAAAGGATGCTTGCGTGGAGCATCATTCGGTCACCGTCTGGCTGCGCCAACTGGCGAATGGCGATCAGGAAGCCGCGAAAAAGTTGTGGGACCGCTACGGCCCAGAGCTTGTCGAGCTTTCACGTCGTCGTTTTGGCGGGGCGCTGGGGGCCCTGGAAGATGAAGAGGATCTCGTCCAGAGCGTCTTCAAGGCGCTCTGGACCGGGGCGACCGACGGCCGGCTGAATGGTGTGCAGGATCGCGAACACCTCTGGTGGCTGCTCCTCAAAATCACTCGCCGCAAAGCCTTAAATCGGCACGCCTACAATAACCGTCAGAAGCGAGCTCATCCCACCGTCTCGCTGACTGGCCTCCCGGACGAAGACGGCTCAGCCTCGCCCGAGGATCTCATCGCCGACAGCGAGCAACCCCCTGCCGACTTGATCTTGATTCTGGCGGAAGAACAGGACCGCCTGTTGGGCATGCTGCGAGACGACGTTTTACGGTCGATTGCCTTGTGGAAATTGGATGGCCACACGCACGAAGACATTGCTCAGAAGCTGAACGTCACCACGCGCACGGTCATTCGCAAGTTCAATCTGATTCGCGAAACATGGTCCCAGGAGTTGGATACATGAACGACTCACAACTGGCTGCTGACAAAAAACGCCCCAAATTGCAGAGCGATCTGATCGATGAGGCCTGCGACCAGTTTGAAGCCGCCATGCGCGACGGGCGACAGCCGCGGATTGAAGACTTTCTCGAAAAGTTTGCGAACCTGGATCGCAATGCCTTGCTCCAGGAGCTGATTGCGCTCGAGGTGGAATTGCTGGGAACTAAGGACAATTCAGCGGGGCTCGACACGAAGCACTCGCATCTGTCATTCTCCCGCTACCATCAGCGATTTCCCGAAGTGATTCCTGCCCTCGAAGACTTACAGAAAGATTGGGCGCTGCAGATTGCGGGGAGTTCCCATTCCGAAGGTTCCTCAGTCGAACTCGATCCGGATGCCGAAACCAAAGCCCCGCCGGTGGGTGATCCGCGGCGCCGTATCAAGCAGTTTGAATTGCAGTCCATTCTGGGGCACGGGGGCTTTGGCATCGTCTGGCGTGCCCGGGACAAACGACTGCAGCGCGATGTGGCCATCAAAGTGCCTCGTCCTGACCGCCTGGCGTTGTCCGACCGGACAATGTTCTTGCGAGAAGCCCGGGCCGCCGCGAAGCTGCACCATCCCAATATCATTGCCATCCATGAAGTCGGTGAACACGAGTCCGAAATCTACATCGTGACCGAGCTCGTCGAGGGAGTCAGCCTGAAGACGTGGCTGGAAACTCAGAAGATGTCTCCGTCCGACGCGGCCAGTCTGATCGCGAAGCTGGCGATCGCAGCGCAGCATGCCCACGACCAGCGGATCGTGCATCGCGACTTGAAACCGGCGAACGTATTGATCGACAAACGAGGTGAGCCGCACGTGGCCGATTTCGGTCTGGCCAAACGCGATTCCGGCGAGGAATCACTGTCCATTGCCGGCCAATTGATGGGCACGCCAGCCTACATGGCTCCCGAGCAGGCGCGGGGCGATCACGCCTTGATTGACGCTCGCACCGATGTCTATGCCCTGGGAGCTATCTTCTATGAGCTGCTGACAGGTCTCCGCCCGTTTCGAGCTGAGATGTCGATCTTGCTGGAACAAGTCCAACACACCCTGCCTCCAGCCCCCCGGCAGATCAAGCCCGAGATCCCGAAAGAACTGGAGGCCATTTGCCTGAAGTGCCTCGCCAAGGACCCCGCCAAACGCTACCCCACGGCCGCGGCGTTGGCGGAAGACCTCTACCTATATCAAACTGGTGAGACGCTACGTGGCATACCCGCGGCTTTACCCCATCGCTTGGGAAAGTGGCTCCGCCGACATCGACGCAGTGTGGCTGCCGTCGCGGTGGCGTCCTTTTTGTCGCTCACCCTCGCGGGGGGATTGGCCTGGCAGTTTCGCGGAACAATACCGGTCCCGATCGAATTGCGCAAAGTGGCCTTCATCACCAAGCCGGCCGGCTGCGAGATCACTGTCGTGACGTTGGACCCAAAAACTGGAGAGCCCGATCCGACGAAAATCCAGCGAGTCAAAGGTCGTACGCCATTAACCACGAACCTAGCCGCAGGGGACTATCTGGTCGTGGCTGTTTTGGACGAGAGCCGCTTCCAAGAAGTTTTTCGACATGTTCCACCGCGCGACGAGACCATCGCCACGGCGGGGCCTCATCGCCACTGGAGAATGGATTCGTCAGGCACCGTACTAGTTCCCGAGATCGAGATCCCGCGGCCCGATGTCACGATCGGAATGGGATTTGTCGAGAAAGTTGATGAACTCACTGAACCATCTCTGCGCAAAGAAACACAAGAACGTGTTTGGAAACTTCCTTCTTTTTATGTCGACCTCATTGAGATTTCCACCGAGGATATCGAGAAATGGGGCATTGAAAGACATGGAGCCGAAGAATGGGGCAGGCGGAAAAAGCAAGGCAGGGTTGCCGGTTTAAACCCGGGGCCGTTTTCGCTCTTGAACTATAGTTTCGCATTGTCCTATCTCGAAATGAGAGGCAAGCGCCCGCCCTCGGCCGCAGAGTTTTACTACCTGTCGACTGTCGTTTGTCCCAAGGCGTTGGACACAGATGAGGCAAACCGGGCAGACGTGTGCCGGCTACCAGACAACACTCGGATCTCCGGATTACATTCGGGTGTCTGGGAGTGGACCTCGACCAGGCCCGGTGGTCTCTTCAGCGCAATAGGCGCGTCGTCAAATCCCGTTTTAACAGACGCGCTGTTGAAGATGATCGGTGGTGGTGATGCTGTGAAAAACTATCCCCCCACACACACGGGTTTCCGGCCTACATCGGAGACTAATTCCAACCAAATAGGATCGCGAGGGGTTCGCAGCGCAAAGCCACGTTTGAGACCCGAGGACTTCATTGCTCCGGTTCACAAGCTGACGACCCACTAAAATGCGTGGGTGAGGCATTGCCGAACCTGTAGCCTGACTCACTGAGTCGGGTATTCTTCGTTGGAAAATCTCCCGACTCAGAGAGTCTGGCTAAGCAGAGTGAATCGGCGGGCGCCTCACCATCCCGCGATGCCGCATTCCTTCATGGCGTGGCGCAATCGGTGTGATTCAGTTGGACGAGATAAGGATTCTCGTGCATCAAAGCAATCATGTCATATGAAAAGTCTGCCGCTGATTCCTATTCTTCTACGGCTCTCTTTTCCGTCCTCTTTCCAATCGGTTTGGAAATGATCACCGATTTGGCGACTTTCGGAGAGACCTTGATGGGGTTTGCAGCCGTCGTCGTAACGTGATAATCGTTGTTCCCCACATTCAAAATAAAGGCCGTCGGACAGTCCGTGTAGCGTTTCCACGGAGCGGGAATCGCTTCCGGCAGTTTGTCGACGTCCGCGGCATCCATCTCCGTTTCAAATCCAATCAGGATCTTGAGATTGGCGATTTTGGGCTTCGAGGGAAACGCGCCTGCGGGAAAACGAATCTTCTGCATTTCGCAGATGCCGGCTGCCAACCGCACCGCAAAATACTGACCTCCCGCGTTCTTAACCTTGACGAAAGTCGTTCTCAATTCTCCAAGATCAACGAGAGCGTCTTTCGGATTCCAAGTTCTGTTAGCAGGTAAGCCGGGATAATGCACCAGACTATCCAGCACGTCGAGGTAACCCTTATCCTGCGGAAGTGGATGTTGGAGAACAGGACAGATACCACTCGGCGGATGCAAGCAGCCTGGAGTACCAGCACAGCTCTGGGGCGCACTTTCTCCTGGGGCAGTCCAGATATAGTCTACTTCAGGATCGTCTGTGCACGATGAATCGTAGTAAGTGTCGGCTAACCATAAGCAATTAGTTTCATCTTCATAAACCAACACTTGCAGACAATATGAGATCTCCGCGGTTCCAACTTTATCCGAAGGAGTTTTGGCATCTCCACAGCACGGTTTCCCCGCGATGCCGGATGGCCCATCATCGGCGGGGGCCTCAAGAGCGATCCCTGCTACTAGCATTCCCAGGCACGCTAACAATGTCACTGTTCGATTCATCACAATTCTCCGCGGTCTTATTGACAACCCATGCTCCCGCACACCAAGCGTGAAAACCGAACCCGAACCAGGTTGGCCCTGCAGAGCTCAAAATCACCAACAAACGTGACTTCGAGATCGCCTGTTTATCATGGATCGGCGTTTCGCCGCGGGCGATTGCAAATTAGTGCTCCGTTCTTGAAAGAAATCCAAGCAGCGTGCCCGATTTTAGGAAATGGGCGCTTTTGGCCTCAGATTGCCAATTCACCAATTAAGCACGCTCCATAAAATGAGCCGGGGAGTCGTGAGACGTAAGCTGACGTCTGCCGTAATACCGTCGTATTCATGCGCGACGTCATTCCATCGGCAACAAGTGGACAATCAGAATGCCGATGCCAACGGTCACGACAGGCAGATCGATGGGAGTAATTGCCCCAAGGCCGGGCGCAGAGAGGCCAAGAGCGATGACCGCCTCATGAATTGACGGGGCAATACCAATGGCTCGGTGCAATGCACGAGGCGTGAGAAGCCTCTGTCGAGAGCGAATGGCAAGTGGAAGTTTAGTCGCTGGGAGTCGACGTAAACCCGCTTTGAATTCACCACGTCACATGGACTGAAACGGAGAGACCGATGAAGTGCAAGAGACGCACGTCATCGCCAAGCGGACCCGGTAAATTTGCGGCCTAGAGCGGTTCCAGAATCTATGTAGCGGAATCTCGTGAGAGATCCGCAGTAGTCTCCAGACTTTCGAGGCGGAACTCTTTCGAGATTCCGCTACACCAATCGTGGAAATGCTCTCGCTGTGCCAAGCCAGATGCCTGGCAGGCAAGCTGCACCGCTGCCGTTCAGATTTGAGGTCCTGCAAGGTCCGTCGGGATAGATCAAGTTTTCTAACCCGGGGAAACCTGATCGAGAATCGTATTCAATGCATTTTGCAGGACTTTGCTGGCATCTCCGTCGGGCAGGAACGCGCTGGAATGCATCCAGAGTTCGTCCCAATGTTTGCCGCGGCGCATCCGAATTCGCAGGATTTCGGGACTGTTCCGCGGTCGCACAATGGCGATCGCGTCAATCCGGCCGGATCCAATCAAATCAGTCAAATCGGTGATACTTTGAAATTTCATGAGAAACTCGCTCGTGGCCCAGAGAGGTCGTCTCCCAAGGTATTCAATTTTCGTTGAGATCACGTGACATCGATTTTTTCTTTTTTTAACAATGGCTTGATCGAGCGAGTTCCGCCTTCCAGAAGAGATTCCGAAACTACCCTGAATTGCTTCCGCGGCGAGGCGTCTCAGTTAAAAAGCAAGAAATGCTTCGCGGCATTCTGCTTTAGATAACACTGCGGTCACCCCATTCTGCGCAGAGTCCCTAGTTGTGAATATAAAAAACGTCTAAGTGGAGGGGAAATCGATGAGAATAAGGACATCTTCTGAGTTCGTCGGGATCGCAATTGGAGAATCGATTTGGACTTTGAGGTAAAAACCTGCAACTTCTTAATAAAGGACAGGGATCTCGAGGTGCAGGCCTGCGACTGGCGTGGTTCACCATTGGAGTCCATGGCGCCACGAAAACAGCCGGCCAAGCGTCGGCGGGCATCGCTTCGCGAGATTGAACGAAATCGCCTCGAGTCGACGGAACACCATTTGAGAGAGAAAGTTGCGAAGGGAGGTAATTGTCCGTAGAATGCTGAACAGTTAAGGCCTTCGTTCATCTCTAAGAGGATGCTTGTGTGGAGCATCAATCGGTCACCGTCTGGCTGCGCCAACTAGCGAATGGCGATCAGGAAGCGGCGAAAAAGTTGTGGGACCGGTACGGCCCAGAACTCGTCGAGCTTTCGCGTCGTCGTTTTGGCGGGGCGCTCGGGGCCTTGGGGGACGAAGAGGATCTCGTCCAGAGCGTCTTTCGAACACTTTGGACTTGGGCCACTGATGGTCGACTGGACGGGGTGCAAGATCGCGAACACCTCTGGTGGTTGCTCCTCAAGATCTCACGTCGCAAGGCTTTAAATCGTCACGCTTACAATAAACGTCAAAAGCGGGATCATCCCACGATCTCCTTGTCGGGCTTCTCTGAAGACGATAGCTCACCAGCCCCCGAGGATCTCATCGCGGACGATGATCAACCTCCTCCCGACTTGATCTTGATCCTCGCGGAAGAGCAGGAACGACTGCTGGAGATGTTGAATGACGACGTCTTGAAGTTGATCGCCGTCTGGAAAATGGATGGTCATACCCACGAAGACATTGCTCAGAAGCTCAAAGTCACCACCCGAACAGTCATTCGTAAATTCAATCTAATCCGCGAAATCTGGTCCCGGGAGTTGGATTCATGAACGACGATTCACTGCCGCCGTCCGATGAGACTCACCCCGACTTGCCAAGCGATCTGATCGATCAAGTCTGCGATCGGTTTGAAGCGGCCGCGCGTGAAGGACGGGATCCTCGCATCGAGGATTTTCTCGACTCGTTTCCAGAACTCAATCGCCTCGCTCTGCTGTACGAATTGATCGGGCTGGAGCTCGACTTACGCCGCCGCACGGGTGAAACCCTCACGCTCGATCTTCAGAATCCACAAGGGTTCTTTTACGGCTACTACCAGCGATTTCCCGATGCTAAAACAATTTTGGACCGCCTCCGGAACGAATGGGAACTGAAACTGGCGAAGCAGTCCGACCTGGTGTGTCCCGCGGTTGGCTTCGATCCAGAAATCGAAACGATCGACCATGTGAAAACCTCACCGCCACGTCACATCAAGCAATTTGAACTGCAATCGATTCTTGGTCGAGGCGGCTTTGGCATTGTGTGGCTGGCCAGGGACAAGCGGCTGCAGCGGGATGTAGCGCTGAAAGTTCCGCGCTCAGGTCGGCTGGCAGCAGCGGACCGATCGATGTTCCTGCGCGAGGCACGTGCCGCAGCGAAACTGCGGCACCCGAACATCGTGGCCATTCATGAGGTCGGCGAAGACGATTCTGAGATCTTCATCGTCTCCGAGCTGATCGACGGAGTCAGCCTGAAAGTCTGGCTGGAGTCGCACAAGATCGCGCCGGACGCCGCCGCTAAAATGATTGCGAAACTCGCTCAGGCCGTCCAGCACGCCCACGACAAGAAAATCGTACATCGCGATCTCAAGCCGGCAAACGTACTGATCGACCAGCAGGGCGAACCGCACGTCGCGGATTTCGGATTGGCGAAGCGCGAAGCGGGCGAGGAATCGATCTCGATCCGCGGCCAAATCATCGGCACGCCGGCCTACATGGCTCCCGAGCAAGCCCGTGGCGACCATACCGAGATCGATGCCCGTACCGACATCTATGCCTTGGGCGCCATCTTCTATGAACTGCTGACGGGCGTCAGGCCTTTTCGAGGCGAAGTGGGCATCATCCTCGAGCAAGTGAAAAACACGACTCCCGAGGCTCCCCGTCTGATTAAGCCCGAGATTCCCGGGGACCTGGAAGCCATTTGTCTGAAGTGCCTGGCAAAGGACCGCAACAAACGCTATGCGTCAGCGGCCGCATTGGCAGAAGATCTGCACCTTTATCTAGCCGGTGAAACGTTGCGCGGTATCCCGGCCGCATTACCGAATCGCCTCTGGAAGTGGTTCAATCGAAATCGGCGATACGTTTCCGCGATTGGATTGACATTTTTTGTCGCGTTGACCGTCGCTGGCAGTTTAGCTTGGCAATATCGAGGGACGAAACCAATTCCGGTCGATTTGCGAGAGGTCGAGTTCACCACCAAGCCGGAAGGATGCGAAATTACCGTCGTGGTACTCGATCCCAAGTCAGGAGAGCCCGACCCAACCAAAATCCAGCATGCCAAAGGCCGCACACCTCTAACCATGCTGTTGGAGCCTGCCGATTATCTTGTGGTCGCGGTGCTCGACGAAACACGGTTCCACGAGGTCTTTCGGCACGTTCCGGGTCGTGACGAGACCGTTTCATTCGCCCATCGACATCTATATTGGAAAGCCAACTCGTCTGGTCGATTGGAGGTACAAAGCATCAAGATACCCCGTTCGGATGTGACCGTGGGAATGGGACTTGTGGAGAAATCCACTCCGATACTTGAGCCACGAGTTCTAGGAGAAAAATCCGCGAGATCCTGGCTGATCCCTTCGTTCTACGTCGACCCGAACGAGAATGTTGCAAAGGGCTTTGCGCCTCCAGTAAATCAGGAACGTGGAGCCGAAGAGGAAGGCGCGCGCAACGCAAAAGTTCCCCAATTGCCGCTCGCTGCGTTTTCAGTGATGAGCTACTACGATGCGGTACGCAGACTGGAATTCCAGGGTAAGCGATTACCATCTGCCGGCGAGCTTTATTTCTTGTCGAATGTCGTTTGCCCCGCAGGTGATGATCCCGAGGCGGCGTGTACCTTGTCTGACCAAAGCCAGATCAAAGGTCTCCATTCGGGAGTGTGGGAATGGACTTCCACGAAACCGAATGGCCCGTTCACGGGAATGAAAATAGGAAATAAGGCCAAGGGCAACGAATTCTTGTTGCGTATGATCGGTGGCGGCTCTCGAGATGGTGATCGGAATGCTGCGAAATCCCCCTTCAGGTCCGCATTAGAGCCTCACGAACATGAATTCGGAGTGCGTGGTGTGCGGAGTGCCAAACCGCGCCGTCGGCCGCAAGACTTCATTGTGCCGGTGGGCGGTGTTGAAGTTCACTAGCACTGTCTCGGAAACTGCGTTGCGAAAGTGGCAATATGTGAAACTACACCGCGAAAAAAAAGGTTACTCGTACATGGACCGCACGAGTAACCTCCACAATCATTTTCGAGTTGTATTGTCACTCTGAATTCCCAACAAAACTGATGATCACCAATTCAGAACCGCGATAGATCAAACGGTTCCGAACTGCTGCAAGAGTCTTGCTAGCGATTCCTGGTCTATTCTTTGGACTTCGCTTCCTTTGCCGAAGCCTTCGTCGGCTTTTCAGCGGGCTTTTCTGGTGCGGCTTCGTCGGGGACTGCCGTTGCGGATTTGCTGTTTTGCGGCGTTCTGACTCGCGCTGACCGATCCACTGTAGCCGGTGAGGATGTTGTCACGGCATATTCAACATCTTGATAAGTCACGATAAAAGCGGTGTCGCAATTTGGGTACTGCGCCCATTCGGTCGCAGTGACTTCGGGCAACTCCCCAATTTTGGGATCAGTCTGTAGTAAGAGCGTTTCGAGTCCGATCACAATCTTTCGATTGAGGATCTTCGGGGCCGCCGCTGGGGGTGAAGGGAAAGTGACTTTCTCGAATTCTGCAATACCACCTGAAAGTCGGAGGACCAGATAATCAGTCGTCGAGCCAGCCTTAAGGATTTTTACAAGAGTCGATTTAAGTTCGCCGAGACCGTTCAGTCCTTGTTTGGGATCCCAGGGTCTCGCAAACGGGCCGCCGATACGAGGTTTTACCGGTTTGAGCGTGTCAAAGTATTTTGTCCCGGCAGCGAGTGGAGCCTTAAGCTTAGGACATTTCGGAAGTGCCCCTCTCAAAAACTCCTCACCCCCGAGGACCTCGCAGCCAGGGCAGACCTGAGGCGCAATTCTGCCCGGTGCAGTCCATAAGTAAACCTCATAGGGTGTGAATGTACATGCCGTGTCGTCGTACTCGTCAGCCGACCACAGGGCAAAGTCGTCATCCTGATAAATGGGATACTGCAGGCACGCACTTGGAATTTGCTCGTCGTCCCCCCGCAATCCTCGCTTGTGAGTCTTTGTGGCTTTTACAGTCTTCTCCGTCTTTTCGGTCTTCTCCGTCTTTTCCTCGCCGCAGCAGGATTTTTCTGCGGTGGCAGGTTTCTGATCATCAGCAGGCGCCTCGAGTGCGATCCCGCCTACGAGGAGCCCCAAACAAACCAACAAATTCACAGATCGATTCATTTCGTCCCTTTGCGGTCTTGTTGAGAAACGTGTTCGCGCGGACCGAGCGCGACATGAAACACGGTTTTGGCCCACCCCAATCGAACGCATTATCGACTGCTAAAAATCACCGAGCGGCGCACTGTCATCGCGAGTGGAAAGTTGCTTAAGAACCGTGAGGTCCATGTTGTCACTCAGGAAATGCACGGCACCATCTGCCATTCCGACATGGGCACCGCCAGCGTGCAACGAAAGTAATGGACGATTCGGAAAAGTATTAAAGCAACCACCGCTGGAAATTCCTGGCTTTCGTGTTCCGATCGGATGCATGATTGTTGTCAGGTTGAAACTACGGGAAGCTGATGTTCCAGTTGCAGTTGTTTTGTAAGCGGCTTGTGTTCCAAAGCTATCCGTCCCCCGAATCCATCCGCCGTTTGTCGATCCAGCGTCCATACGCGCTTTGACCCCAAGGCTATCGGTAACATAATCGGAGGTCTCACCAATTAAGATGATTTGGGTCGTGCCGTCTTTGGCGTCATTAGTCCGTTTGATTTCATTCGCTAAAAGCAGGCCACCCCAAGACATCTCTCCGACGAAACCAGTACAAGTTCCCGGGGGAAACACACGGATGCGTGTTTCGGGGAAAGAGGCGGAGCCAGTGGTGGTCGCAGACGCACCAGAAATTCCCAGATAGGAGGGCATCATCACGGTGAATCCGCCCGGACTAACGCTCTCCATCATAGGCATGCTACTTGACGGGCAGTACAGAAATGGCAAAGGGATGCCGTTAATTTTCGGTCCATTACCCCCACCATTCGTCGTTGGGTCGCCACAAGCTCCGACATTGGGATCGAGCGTATCAAACAATTGACGTTGCTCGAGATAGGGGAGCAAACCGACCCAAAATGAGAAACCTGGTGCCGCGATGGGTGTGGGGAGCGGAGGCATCGGCTTAGGATGATTGCGACCGCCCAATGGGTAACAGCCGACCGTGCCATGATAGTTGTGGATGGCCAGCACGATCTGCTTGATTTGATTCTTGCACTGAGCGCGGCGTGCCGCTTCTCGGGACATGAGGACCGCGGGCAAGACAAGGGCAACGATGAGGCCAATGATCGACAGCGTGACCAGCAGCTCGATGAGCGTGAAGCCCACCGGCCGCGGTTGCCGACGTCGAGGCCCTGCGACGGCGTCAAGAACTGGCATTCGTGTGTACCGTTAAATTGTCGTCTACCACTGAACTCAGAATTACACAGTCTTAAGGGTATACACCTGCCGAAAATGGATGTCAAGCAGAGCAGGCCATCCGAACGACAGGGATTGGGACACTGGAACGTACATCGGAGCTTGAGATCAATTGGAACAGGCTTTTACTAAGTGTATCTAGCTAAGTAGATCCACTGATGACAACTGCTCATCGTCGCAGACAGAACAACGCAGAAGCCCCCTCGAGACACGCTCGCCGGGGGCTTCTGTTGGCTCATTGCCTCGACTCTTTGAGTCACAAATTGCTTCTCTGTCGAGTGTCCCGACTCAGAGAATCGGGCTACGGAATTACTTCAGAAGCCACTCTGCAGCGGATGTCTCCTTTTGTGGCGCTTCACCGGTGAACACGGTCAACTCGGTTTCTTTTCCGGCCGACTTGTAGAGATCAGACACAAGGGCAGGTGTCGGGCCCTCGCCTGCCAGCCAGAGGGGATACGGGGCACTGAGTGCCAGCAGCCCCGGTACGTCGAGATACTTGGCACCGCCGGGAAGGAATTGCGGATCGCGGAAATCGAGCAGTTTGCCGAAGCGGAAGCCGTTCGTGTCGACGACCGCATGGCTGATGGCCTCACCGGCAATTGCGCGGGCGGCGGCGACAATCGGACCTGTTGTGCCAAAGCCGGCGACTTCCACTGATGTCGGTTTCGGATGTCCGGTGACTTCGGCCGTCCGCAGGTACTTGACCAGGCTGAGCACGTCGTGCGTCCGTTGAGCGAATAATGCATGGTTATAGCCATAGGTGTATCCAGCAAATTCCCGGGGATTCGCGACGACCGGTGTCTGCTTGATCGGCTGGCCATCCTTCAAAAACTCACCTTGCAGCAACAGATCGGCACCGATGACGGTCGCCCCTGCAGTGACCAGTTTCAAGACAGTGGGTTTCACTGTGCCATCGGCGTTATAGAGCGACGACTTGCCAGCGTCATCCAACCAGACAACGACGCGACCTTTCCAATCCTTGGGATACAGGTACGTAACAGGCAGTTCTTCTCCATAAGTCTTGTTGCGCATCAACCCGGTCATCTCAACGTAGGTACCACGGTCGGCCTTGTTCTTGTCATCCCGAGTCCACTCGACATCACCGGCTTTGTCGTACGTGCGGCCGATCAAGACTTCGACCCCGCTACCGACGTCCTTGCGCAGATGTTCGACCGAGTCGGCGCTGGCTTTCAGTTGCTTCTCGGCATCTTCCGTGAACCATTTCAACAATGATTTTTCGAATGCGGGGTCATCGGCCTTGGGCGCCGGGTGGTCGGCATCCCAGACTGTCAAATCGGCACGTTTGAGAGGTTCGTAATCCTGCTCGATCACGGGAGATTTCAGGCCCAGACCGAAGTGCTGATTGAGCCAAGTGTAGAATGCTGAACGTGAGACGGCATTGTAGTTATGCGGGAAATGCTCGCCGCGTTGCAGGATGACATTGCTCGGTGCCCCGAGAGTCGCATAGAGTTGCTTTAGTTCAGGGAACCCCTTAGTGGACATCTCCTTCGTCCAGTCATTGGCCGAGGTCATACCCTGGGGTTTGGGAGCGAACAGGCCAGCAAACTCAATATTGCCGGTGTTGATACGGAGCAGTGACGCGTTTTCGCAAGTGCAGCCCCCTTGCATCGCGGTGCTGACCATGACTGCCGGAAATGACAGCGCGACTCGCGGGTCGATCGCGGCCAATAGCATTGTTTGGGTACCGCCGCCGCTGGCACCGGTAATGGCGGTGCGCAACGGATCGACTTCGGGCAGGCTGAGCAGGAAGTCGAGTGAACGGACAGCGTTCAATGTCTGCAAGCCCATGATGCTCTGCAGGTGAGCCTCGGCCTGCGGGCTATAGAGGCCCCAGTTTTCCGTGGTGTTCATCTCGGGGCGCTGCTTCGCAAATCCGTGTACGGTTTGGCGAGAGAATTGAATGGCGTCTGAATCGCTCAGCATGTCCCATTGCCAGACCACGCAGCCCATGCGGGCGAGTTGCACGCACATCGATTGGAAGCGGCTTTTGCCACCCTGCATAAAGCGTTCTTCACCTGTGGAGATCTCACGCAATAGGTTCGTGTCGCTTTCCTCGGACAATCGTGCACTGGCCCAATGACCGTGGGCGAACAACACGCCGGGGACCTTGCCTTTGGGGTTCTTCGGACGATACAGATTGCCGGTGACGAAGAGGCCCGGAGCACTTTCGAAGTAGACTTTTTCGATGGTGTATTCGGGACGATCAATCTTGCCGTGCAGGACGGCATTCAGAGGCGTCTTGGTGGGCATCGGCCAGAGACCCTGTGAGACCAGGATCTGCCGGCGAACATAGGCCGCCCGCTTCTCCCATTCCTCTTTGGATTCCGGAGGCTTGAAGGGAAAGTAACCGCTCAAATCCTTCGGCGGCTGCAGGCGGACGTCATTGGGCAGCGTACCGGTCGGGAGAGCCCGTGGAGTTTCCGCGGTCGCAAATGGCAGCACGCCAAATAATAGTGTAGCGAACGCAACAAATGTGTGTTTCATGTTCATAGATTTCAGTGTCCTGGTGATGAAATGGACGTCTTTCCGTAGGATAGGCATCCTGCCTGTCATTCATTAGGAGGGCGGCATGTTAGGAGCCTATCCTGCGTTTGGGGACGGACAGGCAGGATGCCTATCCTACGATGCTTACTCCCCAGGCTGCGTGCGAAAAACCTTCGACTTGAGCTCCACATACGCCTTATATCCATCTGGATCGATAAACGGATTCTGCTTGGCTCCCTTAAGCTGTTCGTACTTGGCTTCCATGCCGTAATAGGCGCCGTGGGCTCCGAGGAAAATATCGCACGGGAGCGATTTCAACACTTCAAAAGTCTGCTTATAGTCGTCGGCAATCTCCGGATATTCTTTGTTATTGGTGAGAACATACCCCGGATTGACGTTGGGACTGCCAATGACGACGACGTCATAATTCTTCCCGCCATCTGCGACGCGCCAGGCCCAGGTCGTACAGCCGCGGGTATGGCCGGGTGTCCGGCGAGCGACCAGCGTGGTGCCCCCGAGTTTGACTTCTTCGCGATCTTTGAGGACGCGATCAACGACACACGGACTCCAGCGGCTGTCATGATAGAGGTACTGTCCCTTGCCACCCGAAGCGATCACATCATCGTCACCGCCCATGACATAGACCTTAGCGCCGGTCACCTCTTTGGCCAGGGCGTGTCCTGCCACATGATCTGAATGCGCGTGACTCGCCAGCAGGATCTTGACATCGGTCATCTTGAAGCCAAGCGATTCCACCGAGGCCTTAATCAACGGCACGGTCTGCTCGAAGCCGCTGTTGATCAGAATATGACCTTCGGGCGTGGTGATCAGGTAGGTTGCCAGATCCTTCGAGCCCACGTAATAGACGTTCCCGACAACGCGATGGCCGGGGAAGGCCTTTTCCGCCTCCCCTTCCGCAAAGGCGGTGGAAGCGAGCAGCAATAGCGGGAATGAGACCAGCAGTTTCAGCATGTTGCAGACTCCGAGGTGCTCGGGATGAGCAGTTCCGCGCGCGACCGGGCGCGGTGTCGAAGTCGCATTCTACGCAATCCATAGACAATCGCCAATGCGACGGGCCGATTGGAATCTCCTTCGGCCCCTACTGCCCGTATTGGCACCGACGCTGGCAGCGCCGGCGGCCGGCGCGGCGACGTCTATTGCCCCAGCGCCCGCAATGCAGTCTGCAATTCCGTGGCATTGAGTGCCCCGTCCTTATCGACATCGAACCGGACTGCCTGCTTCTCAACCTCATCCTTGCTCTTGCCGCTGGCCTTGACCAATTCTTCGACATTCAGGACTCCGTCCCCGTTGAGATCATGCTTCTTCACCAGTTCCGCGGCGTTCAAGCCATTGGTCTTGGCTGCGACCATTTTCGGACCGGTAATGCCCGCAGTCAGACCCTTTCGCTGTCCACCCGGCAACTGGGCGAAGCTGGTTTCGTCCACTGGTACCAACTGGATAAAGGCCACGGTCATTTCGTTCTCGGTCTGTTCGCCCCAGGTGATGCGCCGGGGGGGCTGGAAAGGGTTGCGAATGTTGTCGGCTGAATTGTCGTGAACTCCTTCCAGCACAATTTTGGTGCCTGCCGAAAGTCGAGCTGGACGCACAAACTGATAGTAGCTTTGCCAGTTGAAGTCCCAATCTTCGATCCATAGCAAGGGCACGGGTGAGCCTTCGGGCGGGAGCGCGGTGATCTTGATTTCGCGGCCAATCAAGTGCATGTGGGGAAAGATTCCATAAACTTCCATGTCCGCTGGCAGAGTGTATTCGGCTCGGGTTTTGAAGGTGCGTTCGCCGGGGGGGATATCAATCTTTTTGTCGATCATGATCAGATCGACCATCGTTCGCTGCGGGGGTTTGTCGGTGAGATGAATGCCGACTGTCGAACGTTCTTTCTCCGGCTTTCCTGAGGGATGGAGATGCAGTTGCATGACGAGATCCGCGCCTGGTATCCAAGGGAAAGAAAAGCCTTCAGGCAGAGGTAAGGCATCGCGACCGGGAACCCAGACCGATAGACTTCCCGGTAACAACCTCCCAGCCGCGTTCAGGTTTCCGCGGAATCCAGGCAGAGGATCTTCCGCGTCCGCCTTGCGGCATTTGTCAGTGGGATCGGCCGAGAAGACTGCGTGATGCACAACGATCCTGTTACCGGGGCGGTACTCGACGGCGCGAATGAACTTACCTTCGGGCAGCTTCAAAGGAAGAACGAAGTTACGGTAGATATCGGCACCCTCAGCGGGAATTTCATACGCTTCCGGCATCGTCAGGACGATGTCGGGAG
>JAQGHS010000476.1 GCA_028291605.1 Planctomycetaceae bacterium
ATCCCGACAGGCGGCTGCCACTTCAGTTCCCAAGCCGCGCCCCCAATATTTGGGGAGAAACCGATAAGCCAACTCCCACGCGTCCGGTTTCCCCGTCTTCCGCCGCAGAAACCCGCAGAGTCCTATCAAACACTGCTCCGTTTTCTCAACGACACCCCACAGACCCAATGGTGATTCTTGATAGGAGGCAAGAATCTGATCCAACACGTGGGCCACTTGCGGGGACGCCAGAGGTCCGGTCAGGGAGAACCGCATCACGTCCAGACACCCGAATAGCTGGACGAGAGTCGGCAAATCGGCACGGGTCAACTTGCGGATCAGCAGTCTCTCTGTCTCGACAAGGCATTGTTCGGATCGGGATTCCGCGCCTTGCGGGAATGTCGCCGCCATCGAGACAGACATGTGAAAGACACCTCGCCCACGATTCGGCCAGCCACTTTCTCAGTGGCTGCCATCGTGGTTGGAAATCCAAAATTCGCCCCATAATTCAGACTAGAGATCTTACCCCACCGGATCAGCATTCTGAACTACAAGACCTTTCACTGTGGGAATTCCGGCCCAGCGTACGGAGTGTCCAAACGGTTAAATTGTGTTTAGGTTGAGGCTCGATGTTCTTGCCAATTGATCAGGCGGATCGCAAGATCCAAGCTTCCCACGCGGTCGGCATGGGGAAATGGACCGCCCTTAAGGCTCAATAACTGGAACTGAAATCCATGCGAAGTCTGAATTCCAAGCGTCTGCGGCTGGGTTTCACTCTGATCGAGTTACTGGTGGTGATCGCCATTATTGCCGTCCTGATTGCCCTGTTGCTGCCGGCGGTACAGCAAGCGCGTGAAGCGGCGCGGCGGGCGCAGTGCAAGAATCACCTCAAACAGTTCGGCATCGCGTTGCACAACTATCACGATGCTTTCAACACTTTTCCGCCGGCTTCGTGCCTGAAAATCGGAGTGACTTTTGAGGGCTGGTCGGCTCAGGCGCGACTGTTGCCCTACCTGGATCAGGCCAATCTGCAGAACCTCATCAACTTCAGCGCGGAATTTGATACACAACCGAATGTGACGAAAACGCGCGTGCCGATTTTCCTCTGCCCCAGTGAGACCAATGACCGGGCTCGGGTCGATCCCAATCTGACCTACTATCCCATCAATTACGGTGTCAACGAGGGATCTTGGCACATCTTCAATCCGTTGACCGGGCAGGGGGGAGACGGAGCGTTCTCGCCGAACTCCAAGATCGGCAGTCGCGACTTTACGGATGGCATGAGCAGCACACTGGGGATGGCCGAGGTGAAGGCCTTTCAACCAAGCCTGATCGACAGCCAGAACCCGGCGACGGCCAACGCCCCGATTCCCACGTCGGCAACCAGTATCGCGGGCTACGGTGGAACCTTTTTCGCCAGTGGACACACCGAATGGGTGGAAGGCTGCGTCAACGAAACGGGGTTCACGACAACTTTCGTGCCGAATACTGTCGTCCCCTATAGCTCGGGCGGGCAGAATTACGACATCGACTTCACATCCAATCGGGAAGGGGAATCGGCGACCCCGAACGCTCTGACCTACGCCGCAGTAACTTCGCGCAGCTCTCACGTCGGGTTGGTCCAGGTCATGCTGATGGATGGGTCAGTGAAGTCCATCAGCAACAACATCGACTTGGGAACGTGGCGCTCGTTGGGTACCAGGAGTGGTGGTGAAGTGGTGGGTGAGTTTTAGACAAGTCCGGTCGGGCCAATGACGAATGACTAAACCAGAATGACCAATGGCCAAGCGTTTTCGTCATTCGGAATTGGTCATTCATTCGACATTCGGATTTCGGCATTCGTCATTCTGAGACAGGCCCCGCTTACTCCCCCTCCCCCGCCACCCCTGCTACGATGGATTGAGTTTTGCTCGATCGGTTTCGTTTTAGGGAGATCCGCGTATGCCCCGTCATCGTCTGATGGAGATGATCGGTTCGCTGCGATTTCGGCTGACACTTTGGAACATGGCCACGTTCCTGGCGATGATTCTCTTCACGCTCTGGGCCGTTCGCGAAGGACTGCGTTTTACTCTCCGCCGCGAAGCCGACGAACAGTTGACGGAGGATGCCAATGAGGCCCGACTGATTTTTGAAAGTCTATTTCCACAAGACCTCGATCAGATTAAGGCCGAACTGAACCTCAAGGCGACCACGCATACTCATCGGGGCTTTTATGCCAGACTGTACGACGAAAAACGAAAGTTGGTTTGGACCAGTTCGAACGCTCCGACGCAGATCTTTCCGGAACGAATTCTGGATTTTCGCGACAAACCGGTCAGCTATCAGCAGTTTCGACTGATCAATACGTCTCCTCGCAAGGAAGGCATTCCCAAGTGGACAATTCGTGTGGCGACATCGTTCGATCCCCTCGAAAATGATGTTGGACGATTGACGCAATCGATGATCTGGGTCGGCGGAATCATTCTCGTGATCTCGCCGTTGGGGGGATACTGGCTGGCTGGCCGCGCCACGAGGCCGCTGGCAGACATTATCGAGACCACAGGGCGTCTGCATCCCGACAAGCTGGTCGAGAGGCTGCCGCTTCGGGGTACCGGCGATGAACTCGACAAGCTTTCGCGGACGATCAACGGCTTCCTGGATCGCATCGCGAAATACATCGCCGATAATCGGGAATTCACCGCCAATGCCGCTCATGAGTTGCGGTCGCCATTGACCGCCATTCAGAGTTCCATTGAAGTCAGTCTGAACGAAGACCGTACTCCCGAGCAGTACAAAGAGTTGATCTGGGTCATCCTGGA
>JAQGHS010000480.1 GCA_028291605.1 Planctomycetaceae bacterium
GTCAGCAGCGTCGAGAACGTGGAACCGAAATTGATTGAGAAATAGAACCAGCCGTAGACGCGCTCCAGAAGGTGCTTGTTGGTCTCGCTGAATTGATCCCCGACGTGGGCCGACACACACGGCTTGATGCCACCCGACCCCATCGCAATCAAGGCCAGGCCGACGAACAAGCCCACGCGAGTCTCATCAATGGCTAACGCGAAGTGGCCGAAGCAATACAGCAACGACAGCCACATGATGGTGCGGTACTTGCCCCACCATAAGTCGGCCAGCAGGGCCCCAAACAGGGGAAACGCATAATTTGCCGCGGTAAACATATGATAGTAGACGTTCGCCTCTTCGTCTTTCATCGGGGCCGGCTGACCCGCCGAGTTCTGCAGGTACCCAGTCATATAGACGACAAGAATCGCCTTCATGCCGTAGTAGCTGAAACGCTCGGCCGCTTCATTCCCGACGATAAACGGAATCCCCGGCGGCATCTTGGTCGAAGGGACCGGAGCCGTCTGGAAAGGTTGTTTGCTCATAGGGAAAACTCTCATTGCTGAGGGATGAAAGGGTCATCTGAGTGGCAGATCATCTTCTCGTGCCTGGACCGAGTCTGGGGATTTCCCAGATGAGACGCAACTGATAAGGTGAGTTTTTGGGCGAGGCGGCAGCGAGCCTGTAGCCTGACTCTCCAGAGTCGGGTCCCCCCGAGGAGGTACCCCGACTCGGAATCAGCCTGTAGGATGGCCGCCCCGGCCGTCATCCTCAACCGAACGGCTCACATGAACCTTCGACTCGCCGAGTGACTTGGCGAAGACGACGGCCGGGGCGGCCATCCTACGCGAACCTTCAATACGTTTAATCGAACATGCCCTACCGCGGAAGAATCGCCCCAACACCCACAGGCCACCTCCACCTAGGCCACGCCCGAACCTTCTGGATCGCGCAACAGCGAGCCCAACAAGCCGGCGGCGCCTTGATCCTGCGCGACGAAGACCTCGACCGAGACCGCTGCCGTCCCGAGTATGCCCAGGCCATGCTGGAGGACCTCCACTGGTTTGGCCTGCGGTGGCAGGAAGGTCCCGATTGTGGCGGACCTCACGCACCCTACCGCCAAAGCGAGCGACTCCCCCGCTATCTAGAAGTCTGGAAAAAACTGGCGGAGCAGGGCTGCATCTACCCGAGTCCCCAATCGCGCAAAGACGTGCAACAGGCCCTGAGCGCCCCTCATGAAGAAGATTCCGAGCCGATCTTTCCGATTGAATTTCGCCCCCCTGCCGGCATCGAACAAGACGCCACCGACCCGGCCGGAGTCAACTGGCGGTTCCGAGTTCCGGACGGCGAAGAAATCGTGTTTCTGGACGGCCACTACGGTGAGGTCCGACGAGTCTGCGGAGTCGATTTTGGCGATTTTCTGGTCTGGCGCAAGGATGGATTCCCCTCCTATGAACTGGCGGTAATCACCGATGACCACGAGATGGAAATCACAGAAGTCGTCCGCGGTGAAGATTTGTTGACATCCACCGCCCGGCAGTTGCTGCTGTATCGAGCCCTCGGGTGGCAGCCACCCGCGTTTTTTCACTGCCCCCTCGTGCGAGACGCCCATGGAGTCCGCTTAGCAAAGCGAAACCAGGCGTTGTCGCTGCGAACACTTCGCGATCAGGGCCGAACGCCTGAAGAACTCCGAGCGCACCTGTAGCCTGACTCTCCAGAGTCGGAGGCGTCGGTCACGGAGTGACCGAGAATACGAGCTCGAAGCGCAAGCGAGTGCATTCCAATCCTTTATTCAACAGAAATGCACTCGCTTGCGCTTCGAGCTTGTATTGGCCAGCCGGCTTTCGTCGACAAACTTTGCCAAACCAAAGAATTGCCTCCAACTTGGCGCAGGATGAAAAATCATGTAAATGTTCTTTGATCTGATCCGCTCGTCGGCTACGATAAGGATGTTAGGCCTGCCCTGCAATCCGCCTGTTTTACGCCTGCCCCCCGTTGAGGAGTATCTTCCATGTTCAGCTTTCTGACTGGTCAAGACTCAAACTGCGAGAACTTTCGCCGTCGTGAATTCCTGCAACTGGGTGGCTTGGGAGCGTTGGGCCTGAACCTGCCGTTCGTCATGCAACAGCAGGCGAAAGCGGCTCCTGGCAAGCGTAAAGATACCAATGTCATCCTGATTTGGGCCCAAGGGGGCACCAGTCATCACGATACATTCGATCCCAAGCCCGAAGCACCCGCCAATGTGCGTGGCAGCTATGGCTTCGTGAATACCGCCGTCCCGGGCGTGCAATTCACCGAAATCGTTCCTCGGATGGCCAAAGAGCTGAATCGCTTCGCTGTCCTGCGTGGCTGGAATCCCCTCAACGGCAGCCACGGCACCGCTGACGCCTGGGTCATGTCAGGTCGTCCGTTCAATCCCGCCGTGATCTATCCCACGTATGGCTCAGTAGTTAGCCAGCAACACGGCTTCAAAACGGCATTGCCCCCGTTCGTCCAACTGGGTGGCAATATCGACCATCGATTCGGTGGTGGAGTGGCCGGATATTTGGGAATGGAACACAACCCGTTCGAGATCATGGCCGATCCGGGTGCCGCACAATTTAATGTCCGCGACATCACGCCGCCCGCCGGAATCTCGATGGACCGCGTTTCGCGACGCAAGCAGATGCTGACCGCGATCGATGGTCTACAGAAGAAGGCCGATCTGCAGCCGGAAGCGTTCGGGGCTCTGGATGAACATTACCAGGCCGCGTTGAATATGATCACCGCACCAGAGACCAAGCGTGCGTTTGATCTCGAAAAGGAAGACCCTCGCCTGCGAGACCGCTACGGTCGCAACAAGTTCGGCCAGAGCCTGCTGCTCGGCCGCCGCATGCTGGAAGCGGGCGTCCGGTTTGTCACCGTCACCGATGGTGGCTGGGATACGCACGCCAATAATTTCGAGTCCCTCAAGAACAATTTGATCCCGCGGTTCGATCAGGGCATTCCCGAACTGCTGATCGATCTCGAAGAGCGCGGCATGTTGGACAACACTCTGGTCGTCTGGCTCACCGACTTTGGCCGCACTCCGAAAATCAATTCCGCCAGCGGACGCGACCATTGGTCGACCGCCGGATTTGCCATCATGGCCGGGGCGGGAGTTCCGGGCGGTGCGGTACTGGGTGTCACCGACGACGAAGGGGGCCGTCCGATCAAGGACGAATACCTGTCGGCGGACATCGCGGCGACAATTTACGAAAAAGTTGGCATCGAACATGACATGATGCTCACCAATCCGCTCGATGGCCGGCCGATGACCCTTAATGAGGGCCGTGTCATCAAGGAATGGATGTAGCCCGCCGTCAACCAAGACTGCTCGTCAGTGCCTGCTGTTTGAATCAAAAGACTTCCGTAAGCCATTGCTGCGGAAGTCTTTGTTTTTTGTAGCCTGACTCTCCGAGTCGGGCTCCCTCCTCGATCGAATACCCGACTCAGAGAGTCAGGCTACAAAAAATCCCGACTTCAAGCTGTCAGACAATGTACACTTCAGCGTCAACTTTCCACGTTCACTATTCCGTTTGCGACCTCTGCGGGGGCCTGTCGCGGAAGCCGAAATAGATATTTGGGATTGAAAATGAGATTTCGGTAGGGTATTTCAGTGTAACCGGTCTCAAAATCCGACAATTCTAAACAGTAGGTATTCCGCCGAGGGGTTCGTTCTACGAATTCGTCTGTTTGACACCTGCTCCAAAATATATGGCGGCACACACGGCAAGTATCAGATCTGATACCTGCATTTGAACAGTGGGTTCACAACCTGCATCTGAGTCCCGGAGGTCTGGCATCGTGACAGCTCGAGTTGCACTTGGTGTTGCCCTGTTAATCAGTTTGGGGAGTTTTGCTCCTCTCGCCATCAATCAGGCAGTCAGTGCCGAAACGGCGGCACTCAGCCCTCTCGATCAATTGCTGGCGACCGAAAATGCCGGCGTCAAAGCTCAGGCTGCCCCCATCGTGAATGATCTGGCGTTTCTCCGCCGGATCACCGTCGACCTGATCGGTCGTATTCCCACTGCCGCTGAAATTGATGAATTCATGGCTTGGTCGTCGTCCGAACGACGGACCAATGCCATCGACAAGTTGCTGGCTGACGGACGGTTCGCCGACCGCTGGACTGTCTTCTACTCAGACTTGCTTCGCTTGCGAACCAATGCGGAAGGTGGCCAGGCTTTCTTGGCCTTCGTGCACAAGGCTGTTGAAGCCAACATGCCCTACGACGAAATGGTTCGCAATCTGTTGATTGCCAACGGCAAGGCCAACTACACCCCCGAAGTCGGATTCATCCTCGGTGACGGTGCTGACCCGATGGCGATGGCCGGTGTGACCTCGCAAACGTTTATGGGAATTCGGATTGCTTGTGCCCAGTGCCACGACCATCCGTTCGACGTCTGGACCCGCGAAGACTTCTACGGCCTGGCCGCTTACTTCGGTAAGACTCGCCGCTTCGAGAACGACTTCACGAACACGATCTACACCACCGAAACCGACGCGACGACTGTTCTCTGGCCGCCCGAAGGTGTGGGCAAGGAAGCGGATCGCAAGCCGATGACTCCCAAGTTCCCGTTCAAGCTGGCTGAAGGCTCGGCGGAACCGGAATACATCGTCCGGTTGAAGGAACTGCGGACTGCTCAAGAACAACGCAAACTCGCCGCCAAGGACGCCAAGCAGAACAAGGTCGACGACCTGTTGGCTGAAGCGGACAAGGCTCTCGAAAAGATCACGACACCGAAGCCTGTCGACGCGACTGGCGTTCTCGCTGAAAACCAGAGTGAAGTTGACAAGTTGAAGTTGGCTCAAGGCCGCTATCGCAACAGCGAAATGCGAACCGATCTGGCCAAGCTGGTCACTGATCCCCGCAATCGTTACTTCGCCAAGAACCATGTGAATCGCGTCTGGGCCGAGTTGATGGGCCGTGGAATTGTTGATCCGGTTGACGACTTCAGCCAGAACAACAAGCCCAGCCATCCGAAGACTCTCGACTATCTGGCTGACGAATTTGTCGCCGGTGGTTACGACTTGAAGAACATCGTGCGGATCATCGTGACCAGCCAGGCTTATCAACGCGAGCACCTGATCAAGGTTGACGAAGCGACCCGGACGACCATTGAAACGGCCTTCCTGGCCACGACACCCCGCCGCATGATCAGCGAAGCTCTCTATGACAGCATCGTGGTTGGTGGCCGTCTGTTCGACGTCAAACACGAAAACGGCAAGAATCTGACGACCGCCTGGCGGCATCAGCAAGTTGTGAAAGATAAGAAGTCGGAAGAAATCGCGACTTCCAATCTGGCCTCAGCCGTGAATGTGACCAAGCCGGCTATGGCAGCGAAGCCAGCCGAAGCCGTGCCGACATCTGGTGCTTACTCAGTCGAAGACGCGTTTGAACTCGACTTCAACGCGGTGCTCGCCAAGAAAGACGATGCACCTGAAGTCGAACAAATGAAGATGATGTCGAAGGAAGAAATCGAAGCCCAGGCCATGGCCAAGCAAATCGGCCGGCCCGGTGTGGAATACATCGACAAGTACGTCAAGGTGATCTTCGACGACAATCCCCGATTTACGACGGCGTTGCGGATGGAGACCCCCGCCCCGCCGACCCACTTCCTCCGCGTCTTCGGACAGTCGACGCGTGAGGCGCTGGGTGAGTTCCGTGACCACAGCCCGACGATGCGTCAGGCCTTGTTGATTATGAATGGCCGGCTGATTCACGAAGCGTCACGAGTGGGTGAGTTGGAACCCGCCTACGCCTTGCTGGTTGGGAAGAAAAAGAACTACGAGAGCGCTGTGGCGTTGGCTTACCGTGATCTGTTGACTCGGGAAGCGACTGCACAGGAAATCAAAGAAGGAATTCAGTTGATCGAAGCCGGTGACACGCCTCTCTCCGGATATGCTGACTTCCGCTGGGTTCTGTTGAATTGCAATGAATTCCGGTTCATTCCGTAAGAAGGTCGGTTATAAGTTAGTGATTAATCTGTCTGGCTGCCGCCTGACTGACGTCTGCTACGCAAGCCTCATACGGTGGGTATGAGGGTCGAATTTGCGGGAAATGTTTTGAAGTTGTCGTTTTCAGATTTAAAAAATCTATCACCGAGGAACCGTCACATGTCCTGTCTTGACTACAAGATGACCCGTCGATCGATGTTGGGTGCGACCGGAGCGACGTTGCTCGGTTGGCAAATCCGCGATCTGCTTGCCAATGAAGGCAAGAGCCACGCTCAGACTGCAGAACACGTCATTCTGTTCTGGAATGGCGGCGGTATGACCCACATCGACACTTGGGATCCCAAGCCTGGTCGTCCGACCGGCGGCGAACTCAAGCCGATCAAGACCTCGGTTCCCGGTATGGAAATCTCCGAGATTTTCCCGGAACTCGCCAAGCAAATGCACCACTGCTCACTGATCCGCTCGATCGCCGGCACCAACGGTGACCACGGCCGTGCGACCTATCAGTTGCAGACCAGCTACCAGGCTTCTTCGAACCTGCAGCACCCCGGTCTGGGTTCGGTTGTCGTTCACGAACGCAACCAGCTCGGTGATCTGCCCGCTTACATCTCGATCAGCGGCCAGGCTCCTCGTGCTGGCTACATGGGCCAGAAGTGCGAAGCTTACTTCGTCGCTGAACCCGGTGAGCAAGATCCTTACCTCGCCTTCCCGTCGGGCATTGCCGAAGTTCGTGGCAACAAGCGCCTGGAAGTCCTGGGTAAGTTCAACCAACGGTTCACCGACGTGCAGAAGAATTCCAAGTTGGACGCCACTCAAACGGCGATCAACGACGCCGTCAAGCTGATGCGCAGCCCGGCCTTGGAAGCCTTCGACCTGAACAAGGTTCCGACGACGACGTTGAATCGCTACGGCGATACCTCGTTCGGCCGTGGCTGTATCCTCGCCAAGCGCCTGGTCGAAACCGGTGTCCGGTTCGTCCAGGTCAATCGTGGCGGGTTCGATACCCACACTGCCAACTTCCCGGCCATGGAAGCTCATGGCTCGGTCATGGATCCCGCCTTGGCTTCGTTGGTTCAGGATCTCGCTGAAAGCGGCATGCTGAAGAAGACGATGATCATCATGCTCAGCGAATTCGGCCGTACCCCGGTCATCAACAAGGACGCTGGTCGTGATCACTGGGCGTCGGTCTTCAGCTGCTTTATGGCTGGTGGCGGCGTCAAGGGTGGCCAGGTCATCGGTTCGTCCGATGAAGACGGCTATCAGCCCAAGGATCGTCCGGTCCAGGTGCCCGATATCCACGCGACCGTCTGCCATGCTCTGGGAATTAACCCGAGCAAGGAAGTCATGACCCCGTTGCAACGACCGATGAAGCTGGTCGACAAGGGATCGTTCGTGACGGAATTGTTTGCCTAAGACTGCCCCAAAGACTTATAGGGTGCAGTTTCTGATTACGGAACCGCTGGAGATAGAGTTATCTGTCTCTGGCGGTTTCGCGTATCAGGCTGTTGCAATTGACCGACGATTAAATTCGTTTACAGGTTGCTTGCGGTTTTGAACTGCGTCAGAATAGGCGGTCAGCAGTTACAGTTGATTCAGGCCGGATAATCCTGCCTGACACATCAGGCGACGGATAGGATTGTCCGTCGTACGTAACGCAGGCGCTTTACCACGCAAGTACTATTGTCGCTTTCACCCGTGTTCGGGCATGCTGCCGAAATTCAACCGCGTGATGGAATTCACGCCTTCGGCTCAATGCAGATGCCTCGCACGGGTGACGCGGATTCTTAAGAACCCACACCAGTCAAGGATGATACTGGTTGACAGTCGCCTGGAGTTGGGCGTAGCGTGAAAGCCTGTGGATAATGTCTCTTCTCCGCACAGGTCACTCCATGAAATCGACTCACTCTATGAATTCGGTTCTTCGGCGTCTGCTGGTTTTGGGTACTTTAGGTTCTGGCTGGGGCGCCCTGATTGGTGTGGCCCAGATCACGGTCGCTCAAGAGCCGAAGGCGGCCACCGCCCCGGCGACTGATGAAGCTGGCCGTGGATCGCTGGTCGAAGACCGCGCCGCCCGCAAGCTCATCGAAGCCGGTGATGCCCGCTTCGAAGCGGAAGAATACACCAAGGCTGTCGAAATCTGGCAATCGATCATCGAACGCTATCCGCGCAGCCGGGTCCGGTTCGACGCTCACATGAAGCTAGGCTCACTGCTGCTCGACCGCGAGCGGGCCTATGACCGGGCTCGGACCCACTTCGAATCGGCCTCTGAAGAAATCAACAGTGACGAGGAACAACGCGCTGAGGCGACGTTGAAAATGGGCATCTGCTTCTATGAAGCCCGCAACTTTGGCAAGTCGTTCAAAGTCATGCGCGATGTCATCGAGAAATTCCCCGTCAGCCCGCACGTCAACCAGGCCTATTACTACATTGGCCTCGGTCACTTCCAACTCGGCCATTACAGCCGCGCAATTGAAGCCTTGGAAAAGGTCGGCACGGCGCTGTCTGTCGAAGAGGGCAAGGTCGAGAAGGTTGAAGCGGGCAAGCGGCTCTTCATCAAGATTGAAGATGCGGACCTCGCCGCATTGGATGTCGGCAAGTCGGTGCGCATCAAGTGCACCTCGCTGCAGGGTGACGAAGAAATCGTCGAATGCTTCGCTGTCGGACGCAACGTCCGCATCGTGTTGGGTTCGATCGTGACGTCACTCGGACGCCCCTACAAGAATAACGGCCGCCTGGAAGTCAAAGGTGATGACTACGTCCGCGTCGAATACGTCGACCAGCACACTTCTGATCGTCAGTTCGATAAGGAACGCAAAAAGGAAATCCTGGTGGTCGGCGACGGTGTCGTGGAGATCACCGACGGGGCCTTCAGTGAAGTCTTGAAGGGTGTCGTGCTGGATCGCGGCGTGAATGTGCAGATCAATGATCCTGACCGTGACCTGACCGACGCGGCTGACAAGATTAAGGCCGTTGTTGAAGTCTATCGCGAGAAGACCCAGGAAGAACTCGATGCCGAAGCGGCTGCCGCAGCAGGTAAGGTTGCCACGACCGAGGCACCCGTAAAACCAGTTGATGCCGCTGAAGTCGCGAAGCTCGCGGCGGAAGACGAGGCCCGCAAGTACAAACTGATCGACAAAGTGGAAGTCGAGCTGACCGAAATCAAGGCCGTTCGCCACGCCGTGAGGGCTCCGAGCGGCAAGGAATCTGAGGCCGACACACCGGGCGCAACGAAGGCGCCGGGAGCCACGAATCCCACAGAAGTTTCCAAGCCCGATGCTTTGCCTGCCAAGAAGGGCGAAGCGACGGAAACACCCAAGGCGGCTCCGAAAGAGGCTGCCAAGCCCGCGGCGAAAACGGCCGATAAGGCTGACACCAAGACGGCGACAACGAAGACCGCACCAGCCACCAAGGGTGCTGCTGAGAAGGGTGCAACCGAGAAGAAGGCTGCTGGAGACGACAAGGCTGATCCGAAGGCGACTGAGAAAGTGGCCGGCGAGAAGAAGCCCGCTCCGGCAACTGCCAAGCAGCAGTTTGTCGAACCGCCTCCTCCACCCGATGACGGCACGATTCACTCGGGGATTTTCCGGATTACTGTTCCGTTGGATGCCAAGTCGGAAGTCATCGCGGCTGATGACAAGTTGCAGGCGATTCCCGGCGACTATATCCGGGTGACCTATATCGATGAAAAGAGCAGTATCGAAGGCATTCGCAGCTCGATCACCCAGGTTCGCTGTATTGAAGGTAACCTCGGTGGCGTGCGTGTCACACGATCGCAAATCTCCGACCAGGAACTGCGGATCAAAACGCAACTCGGTACCGCAGACGCTTTGACCAACATTGGCAGCCGCTACAAAGAATTCGGCCTGCAAAAGAACGCCAACGACAAGTACGACCAGGCGTTGCAAGTCTGCGAAGAAATCAGCGAAGACGCTCAGAAACTGGGTGGCCGGCTGCTGGAAGAGACCTACGTGCAGCTGTGGAAGATCTACTACGAAATGGGCAAGCTGGAACTGGCCGCGGCCATGTCACAGCGTTTGCAGCGAGATTTCCCGAACAGCGAATTCGTGGATGACGCCTTGCTGAAGCTGGCCGACGTCAGCCGCAAACAGGGTGACCTGCAGCGAGCCATCGGTATCTACAGTCGCCTGGTGGCGATGGATAAGAGCCAGTTGCGTGGCGAAGCCCAGTATGGCATCGCCGAGTGCTACGAAGAAATGTCCAAGACGGCTCAAGGGGCCGGTGCGACACAGCTCGCTGATCGTGCTTTCCAGGAATACAAGAAGGTCTTCGAGAGCTTCCCGGAAAGTGGTCGCGTGGGTGAAGCGGTCGCCAAGATGGCCGAGCACTATTACAAGCAGAAGGACTACTCCCGCGCAGTGGATGTCTTCGAAACCGTGTTGAATGATCATCCCGATGCCCGGTTCCTGGACGTCATTCTGTTCAACTATGGCCGCTGCCTGTATCGCATGGAACGCCGTGCCGACGCTCGCAAGCAGTTTGACCAGTTGATTTCGGACTACCCGGAAAGCCCGCTCGCGACTGACGCGAAGCGGATTTCAGAAGCCTTGTCCAAGGCGGGTTAGTTCGGCTGTCGCACTCCGTAAAGGCAAGAATTCGCACGAATTCTTCTACCATAATCCTCCAGTGACGGTCGGGTAGCATGCCGCTACAAGAACCGTTGAACAATAGATCGAACAGCAGGATTTGTCATGATTCGACGCCTTATCTTGGTGGCTTTCGGTTCGGTGATTTTCGCCGTTGGATTCACCCTCGCTCAAGAGGCAGCCGCACCTAAGGATGCGGCCAAGGAGGCAGCAGCTGTAGCGGCAACCGCCGCGGAGGAAGCTGCCAGCAAGGAGGCGGCCGGCTACGAGGCCGATCTGGGCAAGCTGCGAGATACTTCGCCCGAAGCTGCTGAGCTGATGATTAAGCTCGTGGACGTGTATCACACCCGTGGTCGCGTGTTCGGTCTGCTCCGCGTGGGCCAGAAATTCGTCGCGGCACACGTGACACATCCGAAGCACCGCGATGTGATGTTGAAGCTGCTCGACGGCATGCTGGCCTCGGCCCGCAACAAGGAAGCCATTGCCGCCTGCCGCCAGTTCGAGCAACGTTATCCGGACGATAAAGAAATTCCTCAAGTCGAAATCAAGCTCGCCCAAACTCTGGAGCAAGCTGACGATTACCTCGGGGCTGCGGAAGCATATGCGGCGATCTACAAGCGTCAGCCGACGACACCGCTGGGTCGTCAGTCGGGTGTTCGCGCTGTCCAATTCTATAATGCTGTAAATACCGCCGATGCGTTCAAGCATGCGGCACCGCTCGCTGAATCACTCGTCGCCCATTACAAGACCCCCGAAGGCATCGCTGCTTGCTTCATGCAGGCGATTTCTTGTTGGGAACGGGGTGGCGAATGGGCCAAGGCGAATCTGACCGCCGCTCGCATGTTGGCACTGGGACAGCCTGTCGATCCCAAGGCTCAACAGGAATTGCATCGCCGCGTCGCCGAGAATTTCGGGCGTCTCGGGCAGCATGCGAATGCTGTCGAGGCCTTGAAGAAGGCTCGTGCCCTCGGTGACCGCCAAGACTTGCTGCAGGCCTTGCTGCTGCAGGGGCATCACGCGGGAATGAAGGCCGTTGACATGGAACCGCTCGTCAATGAGCTGTTCCAGAAGTTCCCCGAAAGCAAAGAGCGATTCTACTATCGCTCCCTCCTGGGCCTGGCTGCGTTCCGTGATGCGGACAAGGTGAAGGGGCTCGCGATTGTGCGTGACTTGCTGCCGTTTGATGCTGTGAGCAACAGCGTCGGACAGGCTTTCGTTCGGGAATTTGCCATCGATCCGACCAAGTATGCCGAGTGCGAACAGATCCTGCGGGACGCCATTACCAAGAATCCCCGCGATGCTTACTACCTGCGGTATGTTCTGGGGCTCGATTTGCTCCGTGATAAAGTCAAAGATGAAGCCAAGTCGCGACAGGTGTTGCGTGAACTGGTCACGCTGTCCCCCTCGAACGACGGTCACTTCCAGGGAGCGATGAGCTACCTGTTGTACTCGGCACCGACCGATGCTGAGTTCCAGGCCGATCTGGCCGCGATGGTCAAGGTTCGTAAAGAACGTGCCCACTGGGGCGGACTGCGATCCTACCTGCCGGCTTGGGCGAATGAAGCCAAGCAGAATGCGATGCACAAGGCTCGTGGCGCACTCGCGGCTGACGCAGTCGTTGCATCCGACGCCGATCCATTCATCAAGACCTGGGTCACCATCGACAGCGGTAACATTCCGCTCGCTCAGGCCGCCCGCACCAAGTTGCTCGAACCCGAGAATGCCGCGCTGCTGTCGGACGATCAGTACCGCGTCCTCTACTATGGTTTGGGCTATCATCACCGCCACTACGGTAATCAGCAGCAACGCGTCGAATCGGCCACCGTGTTCGGTCGCATGACGCAGAAGTTCCCGCTCGATTTCGAAGCGGCGACACTCTACCTCGGGACAGCGACGGACTACGCTGCCAAAGAAGTGCAGAAGGAAGCCACACTGCACATGCTGAAGCTGGACGCCCCCATCAATGATGCGGACGGATGGTATCGGATGATGCGGGCCGCACAGGCGAATGCTGACCCCGAACTGGCCAAGCAAATCTATGCGTGGGTCCTGAAGACTCAGGCCAAGAATGGCAACGAGCCTTACTACTCCTATGTGATTGGCGATGGCTTGGATGTTCTCGGATCCAAGGCGGAAGCCAAAGATTACTGGTTGCGAACAATCACTCTGGGGACGAATGCCCTCGAAACGCGATATTGCTCGGACCGGTTGTTGACGCGCATGGAGAAGCCCGAAGATAAGATCGCTTTCGTCACTGAGCGGTTGAAGAAGAATGATGACTATCATGGCTGGTATGCCGCGGTTCTGGCGGGCTATCAATTTGAAGCGAAGAACCTGGATGCCTGGCAAAAGACGTTGATCGACGACCGCGACCGCCAGTTGGAACGACCGTTCCTGGGCTGGGGTGGCGAAGATGCCCAGTACCAGGTCTGGGTGGATGCGGCACGTCTCTCCAAAGAGATGACCGAAGCCGATAAGCGACGCGTCTTTACGACGATTCGCGATCTGGAGTTCCCGCGGCCTTCAGGCACGGCCTATGCCGCGCTGCTCGAGCTGCCCTACCCGGCGGGCCAGTCGGAAATGAATCGCCTGCTGGAATACCAGCGGGTGACGCACTACATGTACAACGACTCGCATGACTGGGACCGCTTGGTCCCGTATGCGATCGCAGCTCTCGGCCGCAAGGATTTCGGTGCGGCTTCAACCCTGTTGACGTCGATGTTGTCGAACATCCCCAACCTCGAAGTGAGTCGCAAGAAGGCGGGCCAGGATATGGTCGGCCAAAGCTACGCCCGCATGGGTGGTACTGGTCTCGCCATCGATGAAAGCAGCCCGATTGCTCCGTTGATGCAAGCTGCGTTGTTGTTGAGACTGGGTGATGACCGGCTGGCCTTTGAATCGTATCTCGCCAATAAGGCGCTGTTCGATAAGCACCGCGATGAACTGCCGGTCGACCTGGTGACATTTGTCTGCGAAAACCACATGGCAGCCGGTGGTGAAGAAAATCTCGAACGGGTGGAAGACATCCTTCGCAACTGGCTGGTGAAGAATAGCGAAGTCGCGGAAATCGACGACAGCACCAAGGCCAAGGTGCAGTTGCTGCTGTCTCGGAACTACGTCCGTGGTCAACGTTTTGATGTGGCCCGTAGTGAATACACAACCGTTTTGAATCGTTACGCCAAGACGCCGGAAGCAGTGGAAGCTGAGTTCGGCATTGGTGAAACGTTTATGGCTCAGAAGGTGTATGACCAGGCCGAAGCGGTCTTCGAGAAGCTCGCGACGAACCGCGATCGCGACATCGTCATTCGTGCGGAATTCCTCCGCGGTGTGTTGGCGAATCGTCGTGGTGATCTGGAAGAAGCCCGCCGTATCTTCCGCGGTGTGCTCGACCGCGTGCCCAGCATCGAACTGGCCAATCAGGCGTTGTATAGCCTGGCTGGTGTGTACGGTGCCGAGCAACGTTATATGGATCAGCTCGAATTGCTGCGGACGGTTGGTCGTCTGGGTAGCAAGAGCAAGCGAACGCACATGCCGGGGACTGCCCTTTCCATCGTGGTGCAAGACAGCGACCTGGGAACCAGCCAGGGCCGCACGAAGATTCCCGTCAAGATTACGACGGAACCAGGCGGTGACGAAGAGACCGTCTTCCTGCTCAGTAGTTCTGGCAGTAAGGGGCTGTTCCGTGTCGATGTCGACACGAAGCTGGGCCCGGCGACTAAGAATGACCGGACCCTGCAGTTGACGGGTCTGGATACGATTCGTTGCGATTACCCTGACGAATTCAAGCTGCAGTTTAAGAACGTCCCGCTGTCTGATGCGGAAATCAAGATCGCGGCTGACGCGAAGTTTGATATCGCCAGCAAGCTGATCGTCGACGAAACCAAGGAAACGATCAGCCAGACGCTGGAACGCGAAGCTCGTGATCGCGAAGACAATCGTCGTGCCTCTGTGGCCCGTCCGCCCGATCAGTTGAAGCCGGGCAATCCGATCTATATGCGAGTCATCGATGCCGACCGGGATCTCAGCGATCAGGCCGACAAGCTGACCATCAAGCTGGAAGCTGGCAGTGGAGATCAAGTCAAAGCCAACTTGACCGAGACTGGTCCGCACACCGGAATCTTCGAAGGTTCGGCCGTCACCGGTGAATTGCCGGCGGGTGCCCTGGCCACTGATACCGCGATTGAACACAGCCCGTTGATGGCGATCGACAAGTCGAACGAGACGTTCTGGCTCAGCGAGCCCGATGGAGCAACCCCCAAGTTCCTGTCCGTCGACATGAAGGATCTGAAGCAAGTTTCCAAGGTCAATATTTCGACCCCGAATCCCTCTGCCCAAGCGCCGGTCCGCGGCGAACTGCAGGGGAGTGAAGACGGTCGGTTCTGGTTCCGGATTGCCTCGAATCCCCCAGAAGCACCGCAGGATTCAGTTGCAGGTGAATTTGGTGCGATGACCGCGCGAATCTTCGCCGGTAACTACACACCGTTCTCGACCTGGAAGCAGATCGTCGACCTGACGAAGAATACGAAGCCTGTCACCGAAGAGAAGTCGGTGGAGCAGCTCTCGTGGACGCTGCCGGCTGATAACGAAGATGCCGCCAAGCCCTTCGCCGTCATCTGGCAGGGCAAGTTCGTCCAGCCGCGGAGTGGTGCGGTTCGCTTCTACATTCAAGGTATTACGACGGCCTGTATGATTAATGGCCGGGTGGAACTGGCAGTGGGTGCTGGGAACCGTAGCTTCGACGTGTGGCTCGACCGTGGCACACACGACATGACGATGTTCTCCGCAGCCGGTGCGGCATCTCAGGGTGTATCGGCTCAACGGACCCGGGCCGATAACAACGTGGCAGATATCCTGCCGAGCCCGTTCCGCAAGGCGGACTTTGATCTGGAACAACCGGAAGCCAAGCCGGGTGTACCGCGTGAAAATCCCAAGGTGAACGTTGCGGATAACGTCTGGGCCTTCCAGTTCGATCCACTGGAACTGCGACATGTCCGGTTCGTGATTCACGAATACCTGGGTGAAGCAGTCGCCATCAATAACATTGAAGTCAGCCACGAGGATGAAAAGTACATTCCGACGGCGGCCGACATTCTGTCGCTGGCCAACAACGACATTCTGGAAATCGCTGGTGGCGATCGCATCAATGCGACCTACACCGATGAGTTCACACAGAACCTCGCAGGCCGCAGCCAGTTGTTGACGAAGACGCTGACCGCGACTTACTTCAACGCCACGCTGCAGCCGATTGCGTACGAGTTCCGTCGCGATCCGAACAGCGGTCAAGTGGCCACCTTCACCAAGCAATTGGTGCGCATTGATCCGGGTGAACGCTTCATCGTCCAGATTGTGGACTATGACCTCGATCAGAATCTCGGTTCGGATCAGTTGAAGTTCCAGGTGGCCGTGAATGACGGTGAGCCGATTGAATTGACGGCAACCGAAGTTCCCGAAACCCCGGGCATCTTCACGAAGGAAGTCGACACGTCCGGAATGAAGGACGAGAAGGATAAGGAAAAGTTCGTCGTCAAGCCGGGTGACCGCATCTATTGCACTTACCTGGATGCCCAGAACACATTCCCCGGTCACGCCGTGCCGCGTGAAACGGTGGTCTATGTGAATCAGCCCAGCGAAGCAAATATCCGTGTGCTGGAGACGCGTATTATCCGGCAACCGGAAGAGACCAAGGCTCCGCCGCAAATCCTCTTCCTCGAACCGCAGAATCCCAAGGTCCCCAGCCGTGTGGCGTTTGAAGCGCCGTTGACGATTGAGGTTGTCGACCGCGATGCCGCGAAGGATAGCCGCAGTTCGGTAACCGTCGTCCTGACGACAACCGGTGGTGCCAAGATTGAAGTTGACTGCGTGGTGAGCGAGCAGTTCTCGCGATTCCAGGGAGCTCCCGATGGATTGCGTTGGGCTCTGGAAGAAGGTCGCTTCGTCGGTCAGGTCATTCTGCAACTGGGTGGTAAGGAAAGCCAGGACATCATCCCCCTGAGTGCCGGGATGCCGCGTGATCTGATCGGTGGCGGCAAGCTGCCGGGACAAGATGATAAGGGCCCGCAAATCGGTGAAACACTCGTGACCCGAGTGTTGAATCTGACCGGTAAGGATATCGTCAGCGCCACCTATACGGACAAGCTACGTCCGAAAGCACCGGCGAAGGACGAAGTTGCCAAGGCCCGGTTGATCGCCAACGGCGTGCTGGCCTGCGTGGACCGCGAATACGTCCACCCTGTGCAAAGTTTGCACGTGGGTGAAAAACTGTTCCTGTCAGTGAATGATGCTGACTTGGATGTCTCGGACGAGCGTGATCTGGCCAAGGTCGAGATCACGACCGAACGGGGCGAAAAAGAAACGATTACTCTCGAGGAGAGCCTGGCTCATAGCGGCATCTTCACTGGCTCGGTGGCCTTGAAGCCGTCCGAGAAGCCGACACCGGGTAACCTCAGTGCTGATGAACCGGGTATCGAAACGTACTTCGGCGATGTGTTGAACATCAAGTACATCGATCTGGCCGCCAGTACTGAAACGGGCAAGCTGGAAGCCGTGTTGCAAGTGCCGGTCGTCATCGGTACGGACGGACTCGTGACGGCATTCAGCAAGACGTTCAATGATGAAACGCTGGCTGTCGAAACCAAGTTCCACGTCTCCGAAAGTTACTTCGAACTGTTCAAGAGCCATAAGAAGCTCGGACGAGCCGACGAACAACGCGGTGACTTGGAAGCCGGACGTCGCATCCTGCGTGAAGTCATGGAAGATTATCCCAATCCGAAGTACATCCCGCGTATTGCCTATCTGCTGGGCCAGTTCGCTCAAGAGCTGAACCAGTGGGGAGAAGCGATCGATTCCTACACCGTGATCGTGCGGCAGTATCCGGAAAATACGCTGGCAGCCGATGCTCAGTTCAAGCTGGCCCAATGCTATGAAGAATCGGGCCGGTTC
>JAQGHS010000571.1 GCA_028291605.1 Planctomycetaceae bacterium
TGGGAGACCATATTCATGGTGTCGATTGAAAGTCCCACGGTGCTTCTGCTGCAGTTCTTCGGCGGCGTAATTTGAATTTACCAGCGGTGAACTTAAGAAATGAATTTGGGCTGTGGCCAGACATTCCTTTCTAGATCTCGATTTCGTTCGATTGCCGACATTTCTCGCGCGCTTGCGTTGCGATCTATTCGTGGTCAATTTCTGCAGGGAGTCTTACCGTGGTTCATGCAAAACGGCGGGGTTTTACCTTAATTGAATTGCTCGTGGTGATCGCGATCATCGCGGTCCTGATCGCGTTGCTGCTGCCTGCGGTCCAGCAGGCCCGCGAAGCGGCTCGTCGCTCGCAATGTAAAAACAACATGAAGCAACTCGGATTGGCGCTGCACAACTACCACGACACATCCCTGGTCTTTCCCTATGCGGCGACCCTGTATAGCGGCGCGAGTCCCAACCACCATACCTGGGTCGAGTTTACTCTGCCTTATATCGATCAAGCTCCCTTGTACAACCAGATCAACTTCAGCGTCGGCAACCTGACGGGCACCAATATCACGCTGCTGAATAACCGGACCTTTACGTTTCAGGCCTGTCCCAGCAATCCGTTTAGTTCGGGACGATCGCCGTCGCCGGCAGTTGCCACCGCCTTTACCTCCGATTGGAGCGGAAGCGGAGTCTCACCGTCCGCCTATAACGTGACACCCATGTGTTATGTGCCCTGTGCGGGGCCTGCCATCACCGTGTGGGGAACTCCCCCGGATTGCCCGGCAAACCCCAGTTACTGTGCCCTCGCCGGCACCATGAACCTCACCGCCAATCCCGGCCAGGCGCCCGGAGTCTTTGCGATGGGGGGCGAAGTGGCGACCAGAATTCGAGACATCACCGACGGGACCAGTAACACGATCATGCTCGGAGAGCGCCGCGGTGAGTTGTGCCAGTGGATGGGACCGTTTGGCACTTCTGTCCACGGTTTTGTCACCGGGCTCAAGATCAACAGCCCGCAGATCAACACCGGGGCATGTTATACGAACTCTGCCGGATCCAGCAGCTACCATACAGGGGGAGCGCACTTTGTGATGGCTGACGGTGCCGTGCGGTTTATCAGTAACAACATTGATTTCCCCACGTACAACTATATTGGCGGGAAATCGGAAGGCCAAACGGTGGGTGACTTCTAGTCGGACCGAAATCGTTCGGCGTCAGCGACAGGTCAATGCATCAGAGTTCGCCAGAATAGGCGAGCGTCCGGCGTAAGCCGAATGGTTGTTATTGAGTCAGTAGTAACAATCCCGCGTAGCTCAAACGTGAGAGCACAATCAATCAATATTACGCCGATTGGACTCCACTGGCTTTGCCAGTGCGAGCCACATTCGAGTCGCAGATTGTCGTCGTAGCAAAACGTCGTCAGATTTCCGACGCACACGGACAATCGCAAGAATTCTTACGAATTCTTCTACGTCAATTTGGAGAAGAGAATGGCGATACGATCATCCCTGAGCAAGGTGCTGGTGCTAATTGCAGCACTCGTTTCCTTGCTCGGCCTGGGAGGTTGCACCGACAGCGGAACGTCGATGAGCAATCTGGTGCCCGTGAGTGGTGTCGTCTCGCTGGAAGGCGAGCCTCTGGAGAGCGGGACCGTGTTCTTTATCCCCGAAGAAATGACAGGTCAGCCAGCCAGCGGCCAGATCAACGAAGGTAAGTTTACGATGTTGACCACGGTGGACTCACGCGGGGTGGTCGCGGGTAAATACTCCGTACGAATCGAATCCAGGATCACTCCCGATCCCTCGCCCACCGATTTCTATCCCAAGCCCGGGCCGAGCCTGATCCCGGAGAAATATACGGACGCGAAAACTTCCGGCTTAACAGTGGACGTGGAGTCCGGCATGTCTGCCATCAATTGGAACTTGAAACCGTAATCCCCACCATACGCAGCCTGCCATTCGAGTCATAGTATATCTATACTGAGCGCCGTAGCCACGTTCGCCAGAACGTGCGCTGTGCCGCATCTTTCCCACGTTCTGGCGAGCGTGGCTACGGCCCAATGCGATGCCCAATAAACCCAGCGCAACGACGATTCCCGATCTTTCCTGGCTGTCGATGGTGGACGAGGTTGGACCGCAACTGACCCCGCAATCGCCAATCGCTGTCAAGCACTTCGAAGTCTTTTCCGACGGTCCGCAGTTGACGCAACCGGAGCGTCATCCGTATTGCGAGCTCGGATTACACTCGAGCGGCAGCGGAATTGAATATGTCGAGCTCGAACAGGGCTTGCGCCGACCGGGCGATTTGTTTATCGCCGGGCCAGGAGTGCCACACTGCTTTAAGATCATGCAATACCCGCTACGGGGCACGGCCATCTACTTCTTGCCCAGCTTGTTGTGCGAAATGGGCCCGAATTTTGACGGTCTGCATATCCTGCGTCGATTTACGGTGCGGCAAGATCTCAATCGGCGGCTGGTGCGCCTGCCGCTCGCCGTACGAAATCGGTTGCTGGCAGGATTTCGTGACATTCAAGGCGAATTTGTCGGCCAGGAACTGGGACGCGAAATTCGACTGCGGACCCTGCTGATGGAGATGCTGGTGGAGCTGATCCGCTCGGAAAGTCGATCGGGTCAGGAAATTGAGGGAACCGAAGTCTCGCCCAAATGGGAACTCGTAAATCAAGCCCTCTGTTACTTGCGAGCACACTTCGCCGAACCCGTCTACGCACGAGACATTGCCCATGAGATTGGGGTGAGTGAATCGCGACTCAAAGTCTTGTTTCGCGAAGCACTCGGGGTTCCCTGGTCGCGCTATATGCAGGGTTATCGTGTACAACAGGCGGTGGCGTTACTGAGCACGTCGGAATGCAACGTGACGCAGGCGGCGTTGGCCGTCGGGTTCGAGAGTTTGAGTCATTTTAATGCGACGTTTCGCGCCTTCACGGGCATGTCCCCAGGGACCTATTTGCAGCGCAGGTCGAAAACAGCAAAGCTTTAATCGAAAATGGCTGGCGGCGGCGGTTTGAACGTCGGTACCATCCATTGAGGAGTCGAATTCTATGTCGAAAATTCAGGGGCCAGCGGTTTTTCTAGCGCAGTTTTTGCGCGATGAGCCGCCGTTTAACTCACTCAAAACCATTGCCGATTGGTTCGCCAAGCTGGGCTACAAGGGCTTGCAGATACCGGCTTGGGACCCGCGAGTGATCGATCTCGATCTGGCGGCCAGCTCGAAGACTTATTGCGACAACTATCGCGGCGAGTTGGCCGAGATGGGTTTGCAGGTGACTGAGATCGCGGGCTATCTGCAAGGCCAGGTCCTGGCGGTGCATCCCGCCTACGAACAGTTGTTCGCCGGATTCCATCCCGCAGGCTTGAGCGGCAGCGCGCGGACTGAGTGGGCGACGGGTGAACTCAAGAAATGCATTCTGGCCTCGGCTAATCTGGGCACGCAAAATATCCCGGTCCTTTCCGGCGGCTTTGCCTGGCACCTGGTTTATCCGTGGCCGCAACGTCCACCCGGGTTGATTGAAGAGGCATTCGGCGAACTGGCCAAACGCTGGCGCCCGCTGCTCGACCTCGCCGAGGAACACGGCTGCAAGTTCGGCTATGAACTGCATCCGGGGTCTGACCTGTACGACGGAGCGACGTTTGAAATGTTTCTCGAGCACACCGACGATCACCCCGCGGCGTGCATTAACTATGACCCCAGCCATTTGCTCCTGCAGCAATTAGACTACTGCCAGTTCATCGAACTCTATGGGGACCGTATCAGCGGCTTCCATGTGAAGGATGCGGAGTTTCGCCCAAATGGCCGAGTCGGAGTCTATGGCGGCTACCAGCCGTGGGCGACGCGGGCTGGACGATTCCGATCGCTGGGCGACGGGCAAGTGGACTTTAACCGCGTCTTTACACTACTGACCGAAGCCGGCTACGACGGCTGGGCCGTGGTTGAATGGGAATGTTGCGTGAAAAGCCCCGCTCAAGGAGCCGCGGAAGGGGCCCCGTTTGTGGCCCGTCACATCATCGAAGCAACAGACGTCGCGTTCGATGATTTTGCAGGTTCAACAGCCGATCTCAAACGCAATCGCCAGATCCTGGGCTTGGAATAGAGGTAGGTCAGGCTGTGCCTGACCTACGGTAATCGAACTATTTGAAGAAGGTGGCTTGTGGAAAGCTGGAAACGCAAATTACGAATGGGGATGGTCGGGGGCGGACCGGGCGCGTTCATTGGTGGCGTGCATCGTTTGTGTGCCGCATTGGATGGGCAAGTCGAACTCGTGGCGGGATCCTTCTCGCAAAGTCACGAAAAGACCCTTCGCACTGGCGAGGAACTCTATCTGTCGCCTCAACGGTGCTACGCTACCTACCAGGAAATGGCTGCGACCGAAGCGGCGTTGCCTCCCGGGGAACGCATTGATTTCGTCAGCATTGTGACGCCGAATGTCTCGCACTTCGCCGTCGCGGAGACGTTCCTCAAAGCGGGCATTCATGTCGTGTGCGATAAGCCCATGACTTACACGCTGGACGAGGCACGGCAGCTCGTCAAAATTGTCGAGCAATCGAAGTTGGTGTTTGCCCTGACTCACAACTACACCGGACACCCGCTGGTACGCCACGCGCGGCATTTGTTTCGGTCCGGTGAAATGGGGCAGGTGCGAAAGGTCGTCGTTGAGTACCTACAAGACTTTCTGATGGTGCCGCACGAGAAGCTGGGACAAAAGCAGGCCGCCTGGCGCGTCGATCCCGCCCAATCGGGCATTGGTGGAACTTTGGGGGATGTTGGCACGCATTGCGTCAATCTTCTGGAATACGTCACCGGCGATCCAATCACCGCCTTATGTGCCGACAAGAGTACATTTCTTCCCGACCGCAAGCTCGACGAGGACGTCAACGCGTTGCTCCGATTCAAGGCAGGTGGCAAGGGCGTATTGGTGATCAGCCAGGTCTGCACAGGGGAAGAGAATGGTCTCAAACTGAAGGTCTATGCGGAGCGTGGTGCAGTCATCTGGGCGCAAGAGAATCCGAACTATCTGGAGCTCTATCGCTATGGCGAGCCACGGCAGACGCTGACTCGCGGCCAAGGCTATCTGAGCGATGCCGCCAAGTCCTGCACGCGCATCCCGACCGGTCATCCCGAGGGATACTTAGAGGCGTTCGCGACGATCTACTGCGACGTCGTGCGAGCAATTCGGCGGTCGATAGACGGCAAGCCGATGACGACCGACGAATATGACTTCCCGACTGTCTATGACGGCCTGCGTGGGATGCAGTTCATTTATGCGGCTGTGGAATCTTGTGAAAAAGGCTCCACCTGGGTGACGATGTAATATGTCACCTGAACCCTCAAGTACAAACGCACAACCGAAGCTGGCTCTCGTCACGGGTGCCAGCAAGGGAGTCGGCCGCGGTATCGCGATTGGCCTCGCCGCAGCCGGCTGGAATGTCATCATCAACTACAACCGCGACGAAACAGGCGCGAGAGAGACAGCCACCGCGGTCCGTGCGTTGCAGCGAGAATGCTGGACAATGCAAGCCGACATTGGCGATGGTGCGGAAGTCCAGTCGATGTTCGCTTCGATTTCAAAAATGATCGGCCGTATCGATCTTCTCGTCAACAACGCGGGAGTGCAGACGTGGGCGTCCCTAGTGGAACTGCGTGAAGAAGACTGGGACCGCACCATTCGGACCAATCTGAAGGGATGCTTTCTGTGTACGCAGCAGGCCGCTCGACTGATGATTGCCGACGGTGACGGTGGTTCGATCATCAACATCGGATCGGGAGCCAATAAGACTCCGTTCCCCAATCTGGTCGACTATTCCGCGTCCAAGGGGGGCATTGACGCCTTGACCAAAGTTGCAGCCGTGGAGTTGGGCCCGCATCGGATTCGAGTCAATTGCGTGGCTCCAGGCGCGATTGAAATCGAACGGACCAAGCAAGAAGCACCCGACTATGCAAAAACCTGGATCCCGCTCACCCCGCTGCGTCAAATCGGCGAAGTAAGCCATGTGGCTGACGCCGTCGTTTTCCTGGCCAGCCCCGCTGCCAGCCACATTTCGGCACAAACGCTGTATGTAGACGGTGGCCTCTGGTCGCAAGGTCCGTGGCCTTATTGAAACAGTTCCGTAGAACAATAACCTGACGCAAATAAATGTAACTTAGCCACCGGCCAGACAGCAGTGGTTCACGACCATTATTAAATGAGGTACGTGCATGAACGAGTCGGATATCACTCCGCGAGATCTCACCGGTAAAGTCGCTTTGGTCACGGGGGCAGCCCAGGGTTTGGGGCTCAGCATTGCTGAATTGCTGGCGAAGCGTGGGGCGCACGTGATCATCGGCGACCGACAGGAAGAAAAAGGGAGCGCCGCAGCCCGAGACCTGCAACAACAGGATCTCAATGTGTCGTATCTCTCCCTCGACATTGCCGATAGCGCTGCCGTCGACCGCTGCTTTCAAAATATCGCCGAATCTAAGAAACGCTTGGACATTCTCGTGAACAACGCCGGAGTCGGGCAGACGGTTACCCCAGTCTCCGAACTCTCCGATCAGGAGTGGCAACGGGTCATCGGCATCACCTTGACCGGAACTTTTTTCTGTTGCCGGGCGGCCGCGCGGATGATGGAAAAGCAGGAATCCGGCTCGATTGTGAATATCTCGTCGATCAATGGCCAGAATCCCGCAGCGCTGGTGGCCGCTTACAATGTGGCCAAAGCGGGGGTGCTCAGTTTGACTCGCAGCTTGGCTCTCGAACTGGCAGCGTACGGCGTGCGTGTGAATGCCGTTTGTCCGGGCCCGGTGTATACGGAATTTAATCAGACCGTGATGGCTCAACGCTGCCAGAGTCTCAATTTGACTGAGCAGCAGATGGTCGACCGCGTCCGCAGCGCCATCCCCTTGGGCCGCTGGGGCGAAGCCGTCGACATTGCGCAGGCCGTGGCATTCCTGTGTAGTCCGCAAGCGGGCTGGATCACCGGTGAAACGCTCCGGGTGAGCGGCGGACTCGAAGGTGTTTCCGCAGCTCCAGCCAAACGAAGCGTCAAGTAAATGTCCAGATGGATCGATATTACGCGACCGGTCGACGAAAATCTGCCCTGCTGGCCGGGTCGTGCCCCACCCGAGCATCGCTGGGAGAAATCTCTCGGGGCCGGAGATCACTGTAACGTTTCCATGTGGCGGATAAATGCCCATGCGGGCACCCACATGGATGCACCGCTGCATTTCTTCGCCGATGGTAAACCAATTGATCAAATTCCAGCGGAGATATTTCTCGGGCGCTGCGAGATCGTTGATCTCAGCTCCCCGGACGCCGCGCCTTTCGACGTGGATTTGGCCAAGCGGTATTGCGGTGTGGAACGCCTCCTCATCCGAACGGCGCACTCCGCGGGTATTACCAGGACTGGCTACCAACCTCACGACGCTTTAATGAGTGAAGCCGCGGCGGCCGTCCTGATCGAGGGCGGATTGCGACTGATCGGGACTGATCGGTTGAGTGTCGACGACTCCGCAGGAAAGGGCTTTGAGCTGCATCACCGGTTTCTCGGTGCCGATTGTGTGATTGTCGAAGGGCTATTATTAACAGAAGTCTCGGCCGGTCTTTATCAGCTCTACGCCGCGCCGCTCAGATTGACAAACACCGAAGCCAGTCCAGTTCGAGCTCTCTGCCAACCGGAAACAGCAAAGCCTTAATCCGAAAGTGGTGGCGGCTCGCGGGACTGACCGTTCTAATAGCGATTGTCCGGCCAATGTAATTCCTGCCGCGACCCTTGGAGACTTCAGCCGAAGTCCTGACTTGGGGAGATTGTATGCTCGCTCGTACCGCTCGAACCTTACTGGCTTTACTATTAGTGACACTTGGTCAGACATATCATCTTGCCGCTGATGAGTCCAAGTCGGTCATCACGGATGATCCTGACCTTGTCGTGCAGGGTGAATATCAGGGCGAAGTCATCAAAGCGGGCAACCAGAGAAAACTCGGTGTCCAGGTCATTGCATTGGGGAAGGGCACCTTTCGAGCGGTTGGTTTCGGAAACGGACTACCGGGCGCTGGATGGGACAACAGCACTACGTGGGAATGGAATGGCACGACCGTCAACGGTAAGACAACATTCCAGAGCGGCGGCGAACCGGCGTGCATCGAGAACGGTCTGCTGATCGTTCAATCGGAGGAAACCGGCACTGGAAAACTTCCCAAAGTGACTCGAAAAAGCGAGACGCTCGGTGCCCAGCCCCCGAACGGAGCGGTCATTTTGTTTGATGGCAAGAATGTTGACCAATTCGACATGGGACGCCTGACAGCAGAGGGGCTGTTGATGGAAGGCGCCACCAGCAAGCCCAAGTTCCAAAGCGGCACGCTCCACGTTGAGTTTCAGATACCTTTCGGTCCATTGGTGCCCAGCCGGGGCAACAGCGGCGTCTATCTGCAAAATCGCTACGAGGTCCAGATCCTCGATTCGTTCGGATACAAACCTCACAATCATGAATGTGGTGGAATCCCATCGGTCAAAGCGCCGGACTTGGCGATGTCGTTTCCACCGCTGGCGTGGCAGACTTATGACGTGCAGTTCACCGCCGTACGGTATCGAGACGGTAAGAAAGAAAAGAATGCTCGCATGACGGTGCGGCACAACGGCGTCGTGATCCACAACGACGTTGAGATTCCGCACGCTACGACCTCCGCGCCGCTGGAGGAAGGTCCGGAACCCGGCCCGATCAATCTCCAGGACCACCACAGCCCGGTCCGTTATCGAAACATCTGGTTTGTTCCTGCGAAAGACTGAGAGAAGCGCCTCATGAAAACCACCATTACTCGCCGCGAGACATTGCAACAGGGGCTACTGGGAGCAATCGGCGTCTTATCGCCACACCTCTTCGCCAGCGGTACTCAGGCCGAAGAGACTCCTCCCGCGGCCAATGATCAAGTGGGGCTGGCGATCATTGGATGCGGACGACGCGGTGACAACTACCTGGCCGGCAGCTTTCCTTCACGCGGGAAGATCGTCGCTGCCTGCGATGCGCATTTGGGGCGTGCCCAGAACCTCGCGGATAGGGTGCAGAGCAGGAACGTCTTTCAGGATTATCGGCGAGTCCTCGATCGGAAGGACGTGGAAGGCGTCATCATCGCGACGCCCGACCATTGGCATGCGTTGATCGCGATTGCAGCGTGCCAGGCCGGGAAACACGTCTACGTCGAGAAGCCGATGGCGATGACGATCGTCGAAGGACGCCGCATGGTCGAGGCGGCCCGCAAGTATCGCCGCATCGTCCAGGTGGGCAGCCAGCAGCGTTCGACTGTGCCCAATCGCGACGGCTGTGCCTTCGTGCGAAATGGGGGCATCGGTAAAGTGTCGCGTGTCATTACGTCGAATCTGGCGAGCCCGTGGTTCGTCGATTTTGCAGCGCAGCCGATTCCCGCCGGACTCGATTGGGACCTCTGGTGCGGA
>JAQGHS010000574.1 GCA_028291605.1 Planctomycetaceae bacterium
CGGACTTCTGCCATTGGAACGACCAGACGTTCAAGGCACCGCATCAAACGACAATCGCCCTCCGCGGCGCCAGGCAAAATCCAAGAAATTTTGGGCGGCATCGAGAACTGCAGTGGCTCATTGCCACCCCTCCCGAGCTGGACAAGACCTTTCAGCAAATCCGACAAAATGCAGGGGAGCTATCGGGAGCCTTGATCATCGAATAACGGCGAAAATACAACTCCCCCCTCTTGCGTGGGTAGTGCAGAAGCGCGGGAACCACTGGGACAAGCCCAGTGGCGGAGAGTCACAACACTACCGGACGTCGCAAGAAAAAAAGCCATAGCGAGCAACTTGCCCGCTATGGCTATTTCTAAATCAACGGTGAGCTGTTCACATTACTTAATGAACAGCATTTCCTGGTAGGTCGGCAACGGCCACAGGTCGTCAGCGACGATGCTTTCCAGTTCGTCTGCAAACTTGCGGACTTCAGCCATCGCCGGCAGCACGTCGTTACAGAAGTGCTTGGCTTCGTTCAGCAGGCCTTCGACATGGTGCTCGCCGGTCTTCTCCAAAGCGGTGATGCTCTTCGAGAGACCATTGATCAAATCGGTGACCTTGGTCAGCGTTTCGACGCACGGAGTCAATCCGGCCGCTTTCAAATTGGCCGCCGCGGCAGCCAACTCGCTTTGGTAACGGACCGAAGCCGGGTAGATCAGCGTTTTGGCGATTTCGACCACCAGCTTGCTCTCACTGCGAACCGTCTTGCAGTACTGTTCGAGGTAGATGTCGGTGCGGCTGTCCAATTCGCGCTTGGTCAAGACTTTATACTTCTCGAACAGCGCGGCGACTTCCGGAGCACCGAGAGCCGGCAAGGCATCGACCGAGGTTTTGTAATTCGGCAGGCCACGCTTCTCGGCTTCCTTGTGCCAGGCTTCGGAATATCCGTCACCGTTGAAGATGATCGCCGAGTGATTCGTAGCGATTTCCTGCAGAACCGTCTGGACCGCACCGTTCAGCTTGCTGGCGTCGCCATTGGTGGCGGCTTCCAGCTTCGTGGCGATGTAATCGAGCGATTCGGCGACGATGGTGTTCAAGACCACCAGCGGACCCGAGATCGATTGATTTGACGCCACAGCGCGGAATTCGAACTTGTTGCCGGTGAAGGCAAACGGGCTGGTGCGGTTACGGTCGCCGGCGTCCTTGGGCAACGGCGGCAGCGTATCAACACCGACTGTCAGCGTACCGGCTTGCTTCGAGCTGGTAGCCGGACCCTTCTTCAGTTGCTCGAACACATCGGCCAGTTGCGAGCCAAGGAAAATCGAGATAATGGCCGGGGGAGCTTCGTTCGCACCCAGGCGATGATCATTGCTGGCCGATGCGACGGCAGCACGCAGCACAGGAGCATACTTGTGCACGGCCCGGATCACGGCGGCACAGAAGACCAGGAACTGAGCATTGTCGTGCGGGTTGGCACCCGGTTCCAACAGGTTGCCCTGGGCGGAATTGCCCAGCGACCAGTTCAAGTGCTTGCCCGAGCCATTCACACCAGCAAAGGGCTTCTCGTGCAGCAGGCATTCCAGACCGTACTTCGACGCGACTCGCTTGAGCATCAACATCAGAATCTGCTGGTGGTCAGCAGCGACGTTGGCGTTTTCGTAGATCGGGGCAATTTCGTACTGCGAGGGAGCCACTTCGTTGTGACGTGTCTTCACAGGCACGCCCAACTTGTAGAGTTCACGTTCGGTTTCGAGCATGCAGGCCAGCACGCGTTCGGGGATGGCACCGAAGTACTGGTCTTCGAATTCCTGGCCCTTGGGGGGCTTGGCACCGAACAGGGTCCGGCCGGCGTTCAGCAGATCGGGACGGGCGAAGAAGAAATTCCGGTCGATCAGGAAGTATTCCTGCTCTGGGCCGGCGGTCGCGCTGACCATCACGCCATCTTTGTGACCGAACAACTTCAGAATGCGGGTCGCTTGGGTATTCAACGCCTTCATCGACCGCAACACGGGGGTCTTCTTGTCGAGAGCTTCGCCGGTCCACGAAACGAACGCGGTGGGAATGCACAGCGTCGTACCGTTCGGGTTTTCGAGGATGTACGCGGGGCTCGTCACGTCCCAAGCGGTGTAGCCGCGAGCTTCGAACGTGTTGCGGATGCCGCCTGACGGGAAGCTCGACGCATCCGGTTCGCCTTGAATCAGGGCTTTACCGGTGAATTCGGGCATCGCTCCGCCCATACCATCGGGCTCGAGAAAGCTGTCATGCTTTTCGGCAGTGATGCCGGTCAGCGGATGAAAGATGTGAGCATAATGGGTGGCACCCTTTTCGACGGCCCATGCTTTCATGGCGACTGCGACAACGTCGGCAGCCAGCGGGTCGAGCATTTCGCCACGGTCAATGGTTCGCTTCAGTGATTTGAAGATGTTCTTCGGGAGCCGATCCTGCATCACCTTCAGGCTGAAGACGTTGGACCCGTACAACTCGTTCGCGGGGGTTTCGTTGAAGTTCAACGGCGCCGAGATGGGCTTGTAATTTGTGACTGCCTGAATAGCTTCCTGACGCGCCTTACTGCCACTCATTGGTGCTGTCCATTCATAAAAAGATTCAAGGAAGGCCCAAAGTGCGCACAATGGTGCCTAATTTGGGGGAAAGCAATCCTTGCGCCGAATCGACCGATCAATTCCGGTTGATAAATCGCAAGAGCATACACCGCAATATCTTATACCGGAACGTGTCGCTTTTATCTGGAAACAAAAAACTGATGAAAGTGCTAACTTTACAAGCACTGTGCCCAAACCACAGGCATGCGCCAATTTCTCAGATCGGCGCAGAATTCGCTGCATTTTTACGTATGCCATTCTTGCACCTGCGATGACGACACAGGAAGTCGACGATCCGGAGCAAAATATGGACGACCGTCTTAACGGCGTCTCGCGGGAGACTTCGTTTGGCGGATGCTGGATCTAGGAATCCGGACTGTGACCAAATCCCACCGGAAATTGATCGCGCGAGTTCCCCGATTGTGGACTGGTATCGAGCGCGCCGCGGACTCGATGTTCGCCCACAATGGAGAGATTTTGTCGAATTGTCAACGGATCGGGACCGGTTGTCCTTACTGCAGTGCGTGATTTGTTGGCAAGTCAAATTGCAGAAGCTTGGAAGAGTCGGTCCGCTGGTCCTTGATCGGCGAGTGACAAAAAATTCAGCCTCGGCGCCCACGTGACACTTTACTTGGTGCGTATGATAAAGATGACTACGACCGCGGTCGTAGATCGTGAGTCGGCACCCTAGAAAAAAATGTTTTCAGGTCAGGATATCAGGAGAACGAACATGAATTCACTGCGACGACAAACTCCGTGGGTGCTCACCACGGTCAGTCTTGCGAGTTTATTGGCGGGAGCAGCCTTGTTTAATCACGGCCCATTGGTCGGTCGGCAGCCAGTATTGGCGGCTCCCCCGGTGGTGAAATCGAGCCATGCCCGGGAGTTATCGGCTAACTTCCGACAAGTGGCGAACGTGGTCTTGCCGGCCATTGTGTCGATTGAGACTCGCGGCAAGGTCGCGAAAGCGACAGAGGAAGCGGGTGCCGAAGCGGTGCCCTTTGATGAGCAATCACCGCTGGGTGATTTGTTCAAGGACAACCCGCAGTTTCGCGAGTTCTTTAAGAAGCGCGGGAACGGCGGTAACGGAACGCGAGCCCCGCGATCCCATGGCATGGGTTCGGGATTCATCGTGGATGCATCCGGCATCATCGTCACGAACAATCACGTCGTCGCCGATGCTGACCAGGTCCTGGTCCGCCTGGAAGATGGCAGCGAATATCATGCGACAGAATGGAAGACCGATCCCCGGTCCGACGTCGCCATCGTGCGCATCAAGGCCAGTGGTCCATTACCGACAGTCAAGTTAGGTGACAGCGACGCCTGCGAAATCGGTGACTGGGTGCTGGCAGTCGGTAGTCCGTTCGGTCTGCAATCGACGGTCACGGCCGGGATTATCAGTGCCAAGGGACGGTCTCAAGGGATTCTCGAACGCGAAGATTTCCTGCAAACGGACGCTGCAATCAATCCGGGGAACAGCGGTGGCCCCCTGGTGAATCTGGATGGTGAAGTGATTGGTATCAATACTGCCATCTCCAGCCGGAGCGGTGGTTATGACGGAGTCGGCTTTGCGATCCCGATCAATATGGCCCGCTGGGTCAGCAATCAGTTGATGGAACACGGACTGGTCAAACGCGGCTACCTGGGCGTGGCGATTCAACCGGTCAACAGTCAGCTCGCGAAGCAGTTCGGAATTAAGATGGGCCAAGGCGCGATTGTGGG
>JAQGHS010000604.1 GCA_028291605.1 Planctomycetaceae bacterium
GGATGAAGGTCAGGGCGTTCCCGTCGGCATCGGTCCCGTGCAACGTGCCGGTAAAGGTTGAGTTGCCCGAGACGTTAATACTGGCGGGCGTGGCGACGGGCGGCCGGTTCGCGGCAGCAACCAGGACCCCCACCGTGGCATCGGCACTGTTGATAGTGCCGTCATTGACCTTGAACGAGAACGAATCGGTGCCGGAGTAACCCGTGTTCGGAACGTAGGAAAATGACCCGTCCGTGTTGATCAGGACGGTCCCATGTTCGGCGGCCGTACTGCCCGCCGTAAAGGTCAACGCATCGCCGTCTGCATCGGTACCGGTCAGAGTACCGAGATAGGTCGTGTTAAAGGCGACACTAATATTGGCGGCGTTAGCGACTGGAACGTGGTTCACTCGTGCCGCGACCTGGACCGAAACTGTAGCATTCGCGCTATTGACCGTCCCATCATTCACGATGAAAGAGAACGAGTCGTTACCGCTATAACCTGTGTTGGGCGTGTAGGTAAAAGTCCCGTCCGAGTTGATCAGCACCGTACCGTGCGCGGCGGCTGTGCTGCCTGCCGCGAAGGTTAAGGTGTCACCGTCAGCGTCGGTGCCGGACAACGTGCCGGAGTACTGCGTATTGAATGTGACGCTGATATTTGCTGGCGTGGCGTTCGGCGCCCTGTTCGGAGGGGCCACTTGCACTGAGACCGTGGCATCGGCACTATTAACGAGGCCATCATTCACCTTGAATGAGAACGCATCGCTGCCGGTGTAACCCGTGTTGGGGGTGTAGGTAAAGGCACCGCTGGTGGTAATCGACACCACGCCATGTGCGGCGAGTGTGCTACCCAGCGAAAACGTCAGCGTATCGCCATTGGCATCCGTCCCCGCCAATTGGCCGGAGTACGTCGTGTTCAACGTGGCTTTAATACTCGTCGGGGTGGCGACCGGCGCCGTGTTGGTGGCGTCCACATGCACTGTCACCGTGGCATCGGCACTATTGACGGTGCCATCATTCACCTTAAATGAGAAGGCATCGTTGCCGGTGTAACCCGTGTTCGGCGTGTAGGTAAATGCACCGCTTGTAGTGATCGACACCACGCCATGTACGGCGAGCGTACTGCCGGTCGAGAATGTCAGTGAATCACCATCGGCGTCGGTCCCCGCTAATTGGCCGGAGAACGTCTTATTCAAGATGGCATTGATCGTGATCGGCGTGGCCACCGGTGCCGAGTTCACGTGCGCGGCGACCGTCACCGAAACGGTGGCGTCGACGCTATTGACCGTGCCGTCATTCACCTTGAACGAGAACGAGTCGCTACCACTGTATCCCGTCGTGGGCTTATAGGTGAAATTACCGTTTGCGTTGATCACGACAGTCCCGTGAGAGGCTGCTGTACTGCCAGCCGCGAAAGTCAACGTATTGCCGTCGGAGTCCGTACCTGTCAACGTGCCGGCAAACTGTGTGTTGAATACAACATTAATACTTTGGGGAGTCGCCACAGGCGCATGATTGACGGCCGTGGCCACCGTGACTGATACAGTCGCATTCGCGCTACTGACAGTCCCATCATTCACCTTGAACGAGAACGAGTCGCTACCGCTGTATCCTGTCGTGGGCTTATAGGTGAAATTGCCGTTCGCATTGATCACCACAGTCCCGTGGGCCGCGGCTGTGGTGCCGGCCAGGAAAGTCAACGAATTGCCGTCGGAGTCCGTACCCGCCAATGTACCGGCATACTGCGTGTTGAATGCCACGTTAATACTTTGAGGTGTCGCCACAGGCGCATGGTTGACAGGGGGGGCCACCGTGACCGAAACAGTGGCGTTGGCACTATTGACGGTCCCGTCATTCACTTTGAAGGAGAACGTGTCGCTACCGCTGTATCCCGTGGTCGGTGTGTAGTTAAACGTCCCGTTCGCATTGATCACCACGGTCCCGTGAGCGGCGGCCGTGTTGCCGGCCAGGAAGGTCAAGGTATTGCCGTCAGCGTCGGTGCCTGACAGCGTGCCGGAAAGCTTCGTGTTGAATGTGACATTGATACTGGTTGCCGTCGCCACCGGTGCATGATTGGGGCCCGCAGCCACCTGGACCGAAACCACGGCATCAGAGCTATTAACCGTGCCGTCGTTCACGTGGAACGAGAAGGAATCGCTGCCCGAATAGCCGTTCGTCGGAGCATAGGTAAACGACCCATTCGTCGAATTGATGGTGACCGTTCCATGAGCCGCCGCCTTGCTGCCGGCGGCGAAGGTCAGCGAATCGCCGTCCGCATCGGTCCCCGACAAGCTGCCGGCGAAGGTCGTGTTGAATCCCACATTGATACTGATGGCCGTGGCGACCGGCGTCGCATTTCCGCTCGATGCGACCTGGATCGACACGATCCCATCTGTCGTACTGCTGAATACGCCATCGCTTGCCGTGAAGGAGAATGAATCAGCACCGACATAGCCCACGGCAGGCGTATAACTGAAATTACCGTTCAGACTGATCGAAACAGTCCCATGTGAGGCGAGCGTACTGCCCTGATTAAAGGTCAGCGCATCGCCATCCTGGTCGACCGCACTTAACCCCCCGGCAAACTGCGTATCCTGAACGGCATTGATGCTGATGGACGTGGGGACCGGCGCATGGTTGGATCCGGACCCGACATTGACCCTGACGAGTGCGTCGGCACTGGTACTGGTGCCGTCATCGACATTGAATGAAAACGAATCGGGCCCCGTATATCCCGGACCGGGAGTATAGGTAAATGAACCGTCCGTATTAATGGAGACGGTACCATGCACGGCGGACGTGCTGCCTGCGGCAAAGGTCAGTGAGTCACCCTCTTTGTCAGTCCCCGAAAGACCGCCGGAGAAGACTGTATCGGTCGCGACATTGATAACGAGGGGGGTGGCGACAGGTGCGACATTCGTGGTGCCAACCGTAATCGTGACTCGGGCGGGGCTCGCACTATTCTCGCCATGCACGTTGTCGCGTGCATAATAGGTAAAGGAGTCCGTACCGCTGAAACCGGTCGTGGGAATGTAAACGAACGTCCCGTTGCTGGCCAACGTCAAGTTGCCGTGCGAGACGTCACTGGCGAACACCGCTTGATTGATCGTATCGCCGTCGGCATCGGTGTCATTTACGAGGACCGTACTTCCGTTCAAAGTCGTATCACCGGCGACTTGATAGGAATCATCATTGGCCACCGGCAGGTTCGGCGTCAGCAGCGTACGATCTTCCAAACCTTCAACGGATGGCAATTTCCTGCGACGCGGACGACGGATGGGCTGCCGACCAAATTGACTAAGCTCTGTGATCCATCTGGTCCAGGAAAAGTCAGCCATGATTTGCTTCTTTATGATTCTGTGTTGAGCTCGACGCGATGTATTGAGCTCGATGGCGATTCGACTCGAGCGGCAGCCCGAGAAATCTACGTGACGATCACGAACGGCAATCGCCTTGCTAATCCGACACGGTCCATTGCAGCCTTCTCGGCCGCTCAGCCTGTTATGGAATCGATTTCCAGCGTGAACTGATCACTGGGAACTCACACTGTCTTCTGAAAGGTCAACAGACCTTCTCCGGTGCGATCTGTGAATCGCCAGAGGAATCAGGTTTATTCTGAATGCAACCCGGCCCAGGTCGCTTATCCGGTCAGCTGTGCATTATTGCTCGTGGACCTGTAGAGGTGCACAAGGGCAAATCTCTTGCCACAATATCTTCAAGTTGTGCGGCTTTATCGACAGAATCAAGTACATTTTGGAGCGGAGTCCATGGTTGAGTCGAAAAATATGCAATTGATATGCCCCAATGACAGATATTGCTGATTCTGCTGACAAATGACCCGGGAGTTACGTCCCGTTGAGGCGGAAGCCTGTTCGCGGGCTCATCTAGAGATGCGAAATCTGGCGTCAGGGAGTGCCAAGAAATCTGTGACTTCCGGCGAGAAATCGCGATAGATCCGAAAACGATGTATCCGAACTCGCCAAGAGTTCTGGCCGGATTGGTGGCGGGCTCCCCGAAGTCTTGGCGACTTCGGCTACGAGAACTCTGGCTTATCGACTCGCCGAGCGCGCCCGGTCTTCGATCGTCTTGAGACGCGGATCGTCGGGCGGTGCAGATCCGGTAATGAGGGCGCTGGCTTCGCGGTAGAGCAACTGGCACTCAATCCAGTCGAACCACGGGACCGGAGTTTCGCCGACCGGACTGTCCAACATGGAAGTCAGCCAGTCGTCGATGGTCTGCTTGGTCGTCTCCAGTGCCTCGCGAGCTTCAGCCTTTTTTCCCGTGCGATGATAGGCCATCGCTTGAACGGGGTAGCAGATCGAGCGGCCCGGCCAGCCGCGGTCTTCCGACAGCGATTCGCCCAGCCGCACTAAAGCCCGGTCATAGTTGCCAGCCCGGTAGTGGGCGAGCCCAGCCACATACAGGACAGCGCCCCGTGGTAGTGACATGGTGAACGGCCCTCGATCTCGCGGACCGCCGGGCCCACCGGGGGGCGGATGGCCGTGAGTTCCGAACCCGTGGCCGTGGCCGGGTCCGGGGCCGGGGCCGGGGCCGGGGCCACCGCGACGCCCGTCGGGCGGGGGCTCGCGAGGCCCCTCCTTGAAGTGGCCTGTTCCGCCGAGGCCGCCCGGGCCATGGGTGCGGCCAAACACGCCTGGAGGCGGACCAAACCCCGGTCGATCGCCGCCGTGAGAGTCCTTGTTCGAAGCCAGAGACTGTTCAGCCCATTTGGCCAACTGTTGCGGATCGACAATCGGCTGCGTGGCGAACACGCAACTGCGGATCGCAGAGGCCGAGGGGGTCTCGGAAGGGTCCGATTTCTGCCCGAGCATTCCCAGGCTGGTCGTGCGGAAGGCCGCATCGTTCTTCGCGAATAAGAGGAGCTGAGGAACTCCCCACCATTCCGCACCGGAGACTGGCGCCTGCAGTTTTAGGGCGTTCGCATAGTCTTCAGCAGCGGCCTGCCACAGTCCCAGTCGGACGTGCAGGGCGCCCCGTTCGACCCAGACGTGATAGTAGTTCGGCAACAGGTCGGTCGCCCGTTTGTAGTCGGCCGAGGCCGCCGGCCAGCGGCCCGCATCGGCATGGGCACGTCCGCTCGCCAGCAACACATTGGCTTCTTTCAGCCGCCCGACAAAGCCTTCCAATTCCCCTCGAGCCTTCACTGCATCCTGACGTGCCCGTTCCTTATCGTCTCGTTCCGCGACAGCCCGACTGGCCTGCCAGAGACTGAAACCCGTCCCAATAATCATGGCCAACGACACCAGTGAGGCGGCCGTAATCGTCACCTTGTGGCGCAGGGCAAACTTGGTGAATCGATACCAGCGGGATGGCGGACGAGCTTCGATCGGCTGGTTATCGAGATGTCGCCGAATATCGGTCGCCAGCGCACTCGCGGACTCGTACCGGCGCGCGCGGGCTTTTTCGACCGCCTTCATGACAATCCAGTCCAGGTCCCCGCGGATCAGTGCGGTGAGCTGCGGCGATGTCACGCGGCGATTGGCCGATACGGTCGACAGCGAGGCGGCGAGCGTGCTCAGCCGGCTGCTCGGACTGGGTAGCTCTTCCTCGCGGATGATGCGTCGTAACTCATCGTAGTTGGCCGTTCTCAGGCGTTTTTTGTCATAGGGACTCGTCCCAGTCAGGAGTTCGTAAAGGACCATGCCCAACGAATAGACATCGCTGCGGGTGTCGACATCGAGCGAATTCATTTCGGCTTGCTCGGGACTCATATACATCGGCGTCCCGATCATCTGCGAGAACCGGGTATAGATGGTCTTGTCCGTCAGGGGCTCGCTGATGACCTGCGAGATGGCCTTGGCCACACCAAAGTCGATCACCTTGGCGACGGGCGTTGCGTCGTGCAGTGCCACCATCACATTGGACGGTTTGAGATCGCGGTGGATGACCCCTTTCTGGTGCGCGTGCTGGACGGCCTGGCACACGTTGATAAACAACTCCAGTCGCTGCGGAATCGAGAGTTGCTGCTGCTCGCAAAAGTCGGTAATCGAAACCCCGCGGACCAGTTCCATCACAAAGAACGGATGTCCGTCGGCAGTCGTGCCGGCATCGAAAACCCGCGCAATGTGGGGGTGATCCATCATCGCCAGGGCCTGTCGTTCGGCCTCAAAGCGGGCGAGGATTTCCCCCGAGTCATCCCAATGTTTCAGCACCTTGACGGCCACCTGGCGGCGGACGGGGTGCTGTTGCTGAGCGACGAAAACCTGACCGAATCCCCCCTCGCCGATTTGCTCGAGCAGGCGATAGTTCCCGGCCGACTCGCCGGCCCCTTCACCGGACAATTCGGACCCGACCTGTGGAGCCTCGCGTTTTTGAGCCGTCATTTCGTCATCGACTTGTTGGCGAAGATTGGCACACGGCTCGAGCGGCTGATCAAGTAAATTGGTTTGCTGACCATGAGCCGCCAGCAGTTCGTCCACAGATTCGCGCAGAGCATGATCGTCGCTGCAGGCTTCGGCCAAGTAGGCTTGTCTGTCCGCATCCGTCCCTAAGTCCAGTGCTGACAAGAAGATCTGCTTTTCACGACTGACAGGCATGGTCATACTCGGCTAGAAGACAGCATTGCAGTCGATGGGAGGCGAGGTCTGGTGCATTTGAAATCCAAAGGACAGCCTGTATTTCTTTGTGAACTTCTGTTCAAATTCTGATTTTTAACAGAAGGTCACAAAGGTCACGAAGTTTGGGATTCTCGACCGGATGGTATCTTCCAGACAATGGCTGAGTTTCGAAGAAGAGTTATCCACAGATTTCGCAGATGACGCAGATCAAATTCATTCTTTTCATCTGCGTCATCTGCGAAATCTGTGGATTCAAGTCCTTAATAAATACTGGGGCTCGAACGTAAATCGTGGATCGGCGGGGTACCCTCTGGGGCCCTCGACCTCCCATCTGACTGGTTCCAAATTAGAATGCGAATTCTGCCTGCCGCGCGTGCCAATTTTTTGCGATTCACGCCATTAATCGCGGTTCATCTCGCGTTTGAGCCACGCGCGGGCGTAGCTCCAGTGTCGGTTGGCCGTCCGCAGAGAGATGCCCAACGCCGCCGCCGCTTCCTCGATGATCAGCCCTCCAAAGTAACGCAGCATCACCAATTTGAAGGACTCCGGGTCCTCGATTTCCAGCTTTTCCAAGGCGGAATTGAG
>JAQGHS010000664.1 GCA_028291605.1 Planctomycetaceae bacterium
CGCGGAGTAAAGCAGCTCGTAACGGCGACATCGTGCTTGCCTTGGTGGATGGCTCGTCTCCGGTACTGCGGATTTACCAAAAAGCTGCAAACCAGATCACCTTAGAAGCGGGCGGCAAGACTAAGCCGATCACTTCGAAGGACATCCAGATCTTGGGCAAGGCCGTCGCGGTGATTCGCAAGTTCTAACTAGGGTTACCACGGTTGGGGGCTCGGCACGTTGCTTATCGGCCGTCGACCACCTTCAACATACTCCATCGTCACCGTCGGAAATGACCTCGATAATCAATCTGAAATCCCGAATCCTAACTGTTTCCCCATACTGCTCTCTATTGTTGGTTCTCTGTGGCATGTCATTCGGTTTGGCCTTTTCCGAGGACAAGGGCCAGCAGCAACCTGATGGCAACGGGAACGGCAACATTGTGATTGGGCCGGACTACAAGATCGATCCCGAGCTTACTGATAAAGGGAACCCCAAAGGAAAATCCTTTGAATTTTCAATGCGACTGGCAGACAGCAAGGTTTTTCGCGGTGATGATTCGACACTCGACCCGAAGAAGCCCGTCCGCACGGAGCGGAAGATCTTTGTTTACGTTCCGGCTGCCTACAAGGACGGGACCTAGGCTCCGCTACTCGTGACGATGGACGGACCTAGCAATTTGAATCTCGTGCGCAACGCTCTCGACAATTTGACAGTTTCGACGAATCCCAAACGTAAGTTGCCGCCGTTAGTCGTCATTGCGGTCGAGAACGGTGGCAACGACGGCAAGGGGAGTGAACGCGGTCTGGAATATGACACGATGTCCGACCGATTCGCCCGCTTCATCAACGATGAAGTGTTGCCCGCAGTGCTCAACAATCAAGCTGTCAAAACGGCATATCCGAACTTCAAATTCACAGACGATCCCTCGGGAAAAGGGGCGATGGGATGCAGTTCCGGCGGCGCCGCGGCCCTGACCATGGGCTGGTTTCGGCCCGACTTGTTTCGGCGATTGATTACGTATTCCGGCACGTTCGTCGATCAGCAGGATGACGACGCCCCGGAGGAAGCCACTTATCCGCTCGGCGCGTGGGAATATCACTCCAGTAAGAAGCTGATCGAAAACAGCGACAAGAAGCCACTCCGCATCTTCACCCATGTTTCCGAGAACGACAACCGGGCTAACGATCCAGAGGAAACCTACCACAACTGGGTCATGGCCAACGAGCGAACCGCAGCAGCCCTCAAAGCCAAGGGCTACGATTCCGACCAAGAGGTGAAAGAATGGATCAGAGATTCCTTCAATGTCGGTGAAATGTGCGATGGGATAGTAATTGTCGACTTTGATGGAGTTGGTCACAGAAACGGCAAGGGTCCAGCTAGAGATTTCTTCAAACGGTACAAGGCCCTCTTTGGTGAGCCTCCTCACATGTGCCATTTCTGACCACGGACGGTATGACCTGTCAGGAGTGCAATGCGACAGAACTTCTGCCAGAGAGCCGGAGGGAATGGAGGGCGAGCGTATTTCATTGGGTGAGGCGAGAAAGAGCAATCTCCAGAGCCGCATTCAGATCATGATGGTAAATCTGATACGAACCGACCGGAGTGTCGGGATAGAACTGAAGCTCAATGATCGTATCCGTGTCAATCATACCTTGGATCACATCTGGATCGGCGACCGGATCGTCCGGCTCACGCCGTGCTCGCAGCTCGGCCAGATGATCCGCTGCTTTGTGGTAATAATTGCGGTAACTGTTCCGCGATTTGCGTTTCCTCTTGTTTCAATCTATCGGAAGGGACCTCTCCGGCAAGTCTTAATGCATCCGCAACGTTTTCGGTGATCCTAATTGTGTGCTTGGTGCGAAGTGTGAATTCAGTGGATAGCAGGAACAAGTTATCTGAGTAAGTCTTATCCCTCGAAACGAGGATAAGGTCATCACGGAGGTGTGCGAGCAACGTTTCCCAAATAACTTCATCACCAATTGTATGCTTATCTGGAGAAGTTGGCGGTCTGCCAAGCAATTTGCGGTGGCGGGCAGCATCTATAATTTCTAAAGCTGTGTCCAGCTTGAATGCTGCACTCTCATAAATCTCATCAAACAATTTGGCAACAGGGTCGGCGGTTATGTCTGAAACAATGCTTTCCAAGTATCTCCGGATTTCCTTTGCCTTACCCTTCGCTTGATTCAAAAGCGTTTTAAGTTCTGCGAACGGGCCATACGCATTCAGAATCGACGATGATCGGGGGGCTACATGATTCGTCGTCTTTGCGAATTCGTTTATTAGCCATTTAAGGGTTGCCACTCTGTTCTGATGAAACTCGTTGTAGACCTGATCTGTAACAATCAATTTGTCGGTGTGCGTCTTGATCTCATCAAGTAGTGCAAGAGGGTCCTTTGCCTCTTGATAGAAGTCTATGAACTTGTTGGTGTCGATAAATATGACCGCCACGAAACACTTCTCTTTCAATCAAACTTCAACGACCTCGGCTCATCAATCCGTGCTGACGCATACATTAGGACTTGTAGACTCCATTTGCGTCGACCGCCCAGCATTCAGCAAATCCACCAGCGTTCCAGATCAGGTCGAAGACGGGCTTGATCAATTTGCCGCCCGTCTTTGGATCGAGATCTGAGATTTCAATCTCTGGGATATCCAGCACATCCCGATCGATGGGATACCACTTCACCCTGCAACGCGGTCTGCAGAACTTGAGCCACGTAGCCCCTGGTCAGTCCGTGTAACGCCAGATCGTCAGGACGTAGCCGAATGTGTAATTCCTCAGTCTGGCGAATCGACTCAACGACCGGTGGGGTCACGCCGGGCACGTTTTGAATCGTAGTTTTGACACGTTCGGACAGCTGTTGCAGAGTATCGAGATCGTCGCCGTTAATCTTGATGGCGATTTGTGCATACACACCGGAAACCATGTGACTGATGAGGTGCGCCAGTGGTTGTTCGACCTCGATATCGACGCCAGGGGCTTCGTCCCGCAGCTCAGCCAAGAGCTGCTTGATGATGTCCTCGCGATGACGCCCGCTATCGGGATTCATGCTGAGGATGTATTCGCCCGCATTGACCGGGGCCGCGTGTTCGTCCATCTCAGCACGACCGGTGCGTCGGACGAAATGGATGATCTCGCCGTGCGGATTCTTAGCCGACTGCTGCATGGCTCGAAACTTGGCGTCGATAATCCCCGAGATCTGATTAGATGCCTGCAAAGACGAACCGGCGGGCAAGGTCACGTTCACCAGGATACTGCCCTCATCGAACTGAGGAAGGAAGTTCCGGCCGAGATGAGCCATCTCCCACGCCGCAAACCCCACCAGCGACCACGTAATCAAGAGCAGCCAGTAAGGCCGCGCCATGCTGAAATGAATCAGATAGCTGGCCATCCATTTTAGGACTCGCAGCAGCCGCCCGTCGTGTTCCGCGTGCGTCGCCTTGGATTGCGGGAGCAGGTAGTAGGACAGGACCGGCGTGACTGTCAGCGACACCACAAGTGATGCCAGAATGGAGACGATGTACGCAACACCCAACGGGGCAAACAACCGGCCTTCCACGCCGGAGAGTGCGAACAACGGCAAGAACACCAGGATCACCACCGCAGTGCCAAATACGATCGCGCTGCGGATTTCCTTACTGGCGTCATACACCACCTGCAGAGCGGATTTTGGTGTAGCTGACGAGTTGTTCTCTTTCAACCGGCGAAAGATGTTCTCCACATCCACAATCGCATCATCCACGAGTTCTCCCATTGCCACCGCGATCCCCCCCAATGTCATGACATTGATCGAGAGATGTGTCCCGGTGATGTATCCCAAAATGCGGAACACGAGCGTGGTAATCACTAGCGACAGCGGGATCGCGGTCAGCGTGATAAACGTCGTGCGGAAGTTGAGTAAGAACAGGAAGAGGATGATCAGGACGAGGACAGCCCCGATGACCAGGGCCTCACCGACGTTGAAGATGCCGCGATCAATGAAATTCTTGAGGCGGAAGAGTTCAGAATTGATCACAATGTCGGCGGGCAGCGAGGCTTCCGACTCTTGTAGTGCCGCAGTGAGCCGGTCAGTCAGTGATCGAGTATCAACGTGAGGTTGTTTCACGATCGTGAAGACCACGCCGGGCCGTCCGTTGACGCTTCCGTCCCCGCGTTTGAACTGCGGTCCTTCGACGACGCGGGCGACTTGACTCAGCAGAACCGTGCGATCCTCATTGACCTTGATGGGAACTTTGCGCAGATCTTCGAGAACCACTCGTGAGTCCGGTCCCAGCCGCCCCAATACACGGATCGGCCGCTCCGTCTCACCTGTCGCAGCAAAGCCACCGCTGGTGTTGATATTGCTTTCTTTGAGGGCCTGCTCAACCTCTTGCAGCGACACTCCATATTCCAGGAGTGCGGTGGGGTCGATCAATACCTGATATTGTTTGCGGTCTCCCCCCTGCAGGAAGACTTCGGCCACTCCGGTCACCTTGAGCAAACGTGGCCGGATCACCCAGTCGCCGATAGCTCTCAGGGCCATCTGCTGGGATTCAGCCGTGGCGAACGTCACCTCGTGTGATTGGCCGGAGATCGTCAGCATCGCCCGTCGTTCCGGTGGCAAGCCTGTTGACTGCAGGTCATCCGACGTCAGCCATTCGATCTTTTCAAGCGGTATCGATTGCCACGACTCAGGCCGGTGTCGTTCAATCGGCTTCCAGATCGAAACCTGACGTTTCTCTCCTAGCTGAACCAATTCAGCCAGGAATCCCGTCTTGCCGAGGGGAAAGAGTTCTCCCCCTTGCGGTCCCGGCTGGCGGTACACGCCTGCGATGACGATCTGCCCCATAATCGATGCCGGGGGCGTCATTTGCGGTCGGATCCCTTCGGGCAGGATTCCGGCGAGCGTTTGCAGCCGTTCTTGCACGGTTTGACGCGCGGCCCGGATCTCGGTGGACCAATCAAACTCGATGTAAATCACGTTGAGCCCGGCCGTGGTTTGGCTCCGCACCGCCTGCACGCCATTCGCGCCCAGGAGTGCGATCTCGATCGGTTGCGTGATCAGGGACTCGACCTCTTCGGTCGCCAGGCCGGGACATTCCGTAATGATAATCACCCGGGGACGATCCAAGTCCGGAAACACGTCGATCGGCATCGTCGTGGCGAGGTAGGAGCCATAGACCATCAAGGCCAGACTCATCACGACCACCAACAAGCGATAGCGTAGCGCAAAGCGAATCACTGCGTTGAGCATCGGAGTATTTTCTAGTGAGCGGCGTGAGTGGTGCCATCAGCATGAACGTGGACGTCAGCCCGCATCCCGCTGGCGGCTTGGGCCTTGAGTACACGATTGAGAGACGCGGCAGCATTCTGGGCCAGGTACAACCCGGGCAGGACACTACCATCGTTGGCGATGACGACATTCAGACGGTCTTCATGGAGAACCTGGACCGGAAGACGATTGAAGAGGTCTCCGTTTTGACGAAAGACGTAGGCTTCAGGGCCTTCACGTACCACGGCAGCGGCGGGCAGCACCAGGACATCCTTCAGTTCCTCGACCGGAACATGCAGACGCACTCGCTGGCCAGGCCGGAATCGCCAGACCACAAACGTCTGCTCGTCCTGCCGATAGCTCCGCGACTGATTCGTCAGGGGGATGAAGAAATCGAACGTCCGGTTTGCCACGTCAATGGAGTTGGCGAGGTGGCGGATCCGAAATTTCTGATTCAGTGCAGGCCATTTCTCGTGATCGTCCTCGGCAAATTCGACCTGAATGGGCCAGCCCTTTTGGGCTCCTTGTTCCAGGAATGGAGCATCCTGCTTAAAGGCGTGCCCGGTGATATAGAGGGAGTGATGGTTGGCTAAAACACTCAGAGCTTGCCCAGCCTGGACTTGTTGCCCAAGTTCGACCTTCAGTTCCTGTACTTCGTAGGCCAATGACTGGGAAGCATCATCGATCAGCTTCTCATTACCGGGGTCCGTCGCGTTCGGCGACGCTGGAAGCAACGGCGGAGCCAGCACATCGATCGACGCCACAAATTTCCCGTTTGCCACGCCGTCAATCTGCTCAGGATTGAGTCCTCGTGTCAGCAAGTCTTGACGATACCCTTGGATGGCAGATTGTTGCCGACGCAACTGTTGATTGAGTTCAATCATCTTTGAACCGGGAACCGTTCCCGTCTTGGATAATGCCTCAATGCGGATCTTCTCCTCGCCGATCAGTTGGGTCTCACTGGTCGCCTTGAAGAGTTCGGCCTGCGTATTTTGCAGATACTCGCTGAATAGCCGCAGCGCGAACAATCGATCGCCCGGCCGCACGGTGTCGCCCGGAAACGCGTAGACAGCGGCGACCACGCCGACCGCGGGAGAGGTGACACCGCGATCAGACCGGCCCGGACGATCTGCAATGACCCCCGGAATTTGAATCGTTCGCCAGTATGCCTGTGGTCTCGCAGCCTTAGAGACCAATCCCAGATTCTTGCGGGCCTGCTCACTGAGCTTGAGCACCTTGGCCTCTTGGATTGGTGGCTTAACAGCGTCGTCAACCTTAGCCTCGCGTGTGGGACGCCAAGGTGCCGTCAGCCGATCACGGTTTACGGCAGCTAAGCCCGTCAAACCTATGAAAATTGAAATGAACACCAACCAACGGACGAAACGACCGCGGGGACGGGACATATTGCACCTGAATGGGTGAGAAAAACGTCCGTAACTGATCCGGCACCGAGGTGCTGACAGAAATACGGCAACACTCGCAGGAGAAGTCGCTCTGCCATGCCGAGCCTGGGGCTCAATGCAGATGCGAACCGAGTGATAACTGCTGGCTTAGACGCGCAGCAGGTGCGGCAGAAGATCTATAGACGTGCCGCTGCCTAAACCGGGCGGACCGGCGGCATGACAGATTCCAAGATGAGGCAGAATCTCAGATTCTCGCGAGACGAAGTCTGCAACAAGACCAATTACATCGGTCGGATTGGAAGTCTCAATACGATCCGAGGGCATGCCCAGCGTTTCACCGTCAACGTAGACGGCATCCTGGTCATGTTCCGATGAGTCTGACAGCGGGGCTGCTGGATCTGGAACTACTGGTGAGTCAGAATCATCGTGTTGATGAGGGCGATGGTGTGAGCGATTGCGATCACCATGCTCATGGCCATAGGTATGCGAATGGGAATGGCCGATGAGATGTAGATGGGGGCGGTTCGCGTGACCGACAGGCTCAGGCTGGCCCTCAGATGCGTGAGAATGCGAGACTGCTAGGCCGCGGACTAGCAGCTGCACTACGATCAGCATTGTGACGGTGAATCGCATCATCGAACTCTTTCGATTAGCGATTCTACGGTAGGGACATGCGTAAGACAATATACGTCTATTCCTGCGGCCGTTGGACAAGCTGTAGAACGATGTCGCCGTCCGGATACGACCGAATCGGAAAACAGGGAGTTATCGGGCAATAACTGATACGAAATCCAGTTTCGGTACACAGGAATTCATACTTTGCACCAGCGACGTACCAAATCGCAGAATTCTCAAGGTATAGCACACGCGTTGTGACAAGTAGGGCAGTCATCTAAATGAAGCCAACCCCACATTTGGTTCTTTCCGCGCCAATCGCGTGGCCGCGCCGGTCACAGCCGGTAAGAGTTACACTTATTCGCAGTTTCTAAGATGATGAGGCTGCCAAGAGCCTTGAAGCCAATTTGAAGTTTGTCAGTACGAGTGGCTCGTGACATAATAGTTCAAATCTACACCGTTCCTTGGGCTGTTCAGCCCCAGCCGACAATCTGTGCGACTACTTCCAGGAGTCGATGCCGATGACGTGGAGAACTAATATAGGCGAACGGGTCATCGAAGGTCACGAAGCGCTACTGCGTCGTGAGGCGATCGCCACGATGAAAGAGCTGTTTGATGAGGAGCTGGAAGAGGATGTTGATCCGTGGTCATTCGGAGTTCCGCTATTCGACAGCTTGGAGCCCCTCGTCAAGCTGGCATTATTGGCCGAAGTGGGCTGGGCACTCCTGCGCCCGACTAAGGAATGTCCTGCACTCAGCGCAGTCAATGAATCGGTAATCGGTGCCATCTTCAGTCACATTGAGCAGTCCATTGAGTTCGAAATCGACTGTCACGATGACGCGGAAATCGATCCCAGTTCGTGGCGGCAGCTTACCCTCAATGTCTTGAAGGAAATCGGCGAGGATGAGGACTTGCACTCCGCCAATTGCTTGGACTCCGAAGAATGGGATATTTCCCTTGAGGTCCTCAGGGAACGCATCCTATGGGACGAGGACTTCAATGATGCGGACATCTACATGGACCTCCCAGCCGAGCATGGCAAGGCGGTCAAGGAGTTCATGACCATCGACCAGGATTACTTCCGAGCCGTCCCGCCCAACCCGCGCGAATCCGACCTGCCGACAATACAGAGGCTGCTGACGGACCTGATTGACGGATAGGCTGCGATCAGTCTTTCTCCTGTAGCTGACTTGCAATGCCGGTTGTGAAGCGGAGTCAGGTAAAACTGTCCAACCTGCGTGCCCGGAACTCACTCAATTCAACCCTGAGTGAAATCGCACTTTCGCCACATCCCAGTCGCTGTGCGTCATGAACTCCAAGTCAGATTTCTTGAAAAAGGCGTCGTGTTGCCACGCGACGGCCCCTCAGAGCAGCAGGCCGTACTGGAAGTTGGTCGTCAGAGTTTGTCCAGTTAATCGCCCTGACATAATTCCATTGCGTACAGCATGATGAGTGATATCAAAGTGAGTAAAATGCATTGTAGCCCCTCTGGCCGACATTCGACGGTTGTGTTCAAAGCCGGTTTCCGATGAAATTTACCTGAAATGATGACGTATGGCAGAATTGCCACAACCCGCGGCTCCTACTCCGATGTCCCGGCTTGAGCGGGCTTGTGTTCTCTTGGTGGACGACACTCCGGCCAACCTTATTTCACTGCGGGCGATTCTCGAAGCCCCTGACTACGATCTTGTGGAGGTCCGTTCCGGCGAAGAAGCCGTTGCGCAACTGAAGACCACCGAGTTCGCCGTCATTCTGCTTGACGTGCGCATGCCCGGCATGAATGGGTTCGATACGGCCAACGTCATCCGGTCCGACGAACGATCTGGCCGTATTCCGATAATTTTCCTGACTGCTGATGACATCGACCGAAGACAAATCGAAGCGGGGTACGCCCTGGGTGCGGTCGATTTCTTGGTGAAACCCTTGTCGCCGGTCGTCGTCCAAGCCAAGGTCCGAGGCTTTGTCACTCTCTTCCAGGAGAAGCAACGAGCGAGGCACGAGGCCGACCAGCTTCGGTTGCTCATTCAAGGGACCACGGACTATGCCATTTTCATGCTCGACCCACAGGGGCGAGTCGTCACCTGGAATGCCGGGGCCGAGCGATTCAAGGGGTACACGGCCCAGGAGATCATCGGTCAGCACTTCACAAAGTTTTACCCTCAAGAGGCAATCGACCGCGGCTGGCCTGTCTACGAACTGAAAATCGCCACTTCGGAAGGGCGGTTCGAGGACGAGGGCTGGAGGGTCCGCAAGGACGGCACACAGTTTTGGGCCAACGTCGTTATTACGGCACTGCGGGACGAGCAGGGGCAATTGCGGGGCTTTTCTAAAGTCACGCGTGATCTGACGGAGCGGAAAAGGATAGAAGAGACTCTGCGGCGCAGCGAGGAGCGGTTTCGCCTGTTGGTGGAAGGGGCGAAGGACTATGCGATCTTCCTCCTCGACCCGCAGGGGCACGTCGCTTCCTGGAACTCGGGTGCAGAACGCATCAAACAATACAAGTCTGAAGAAATCATCGGCCAGCACTTCTCCAGGTTCTACCCGCAGGAGTCGCTCGACCGGGGCTGGCCCGGCCACGAACTCATCGTCGCCACCGCAGAAGGTAGCTTCGAAGACGAGGGGTGGCGAGTCCGCAAGGACGGCACGCAGTTTTGGGCGAACGTGGTCATTACTGCCCTCAAGGACGAGCATGGCCAACTGCTGGGCTTCTCTAAGATCACTCGGGACATGTCCGAGCGGAAGCTCGCCGAGGAGAATGCTCGACGCTTGGTTCAGGAAACCGCCGCCCGCCAGGCGGTCCACCAGGAGCGGGAGCGGCTGCACGTCACGTTGGCGAGCATCGGCGATGCCGTCATCAGCACCGACGCTCAGGGCCGGGTCGAATTCCTCAATCCTGTGGCCGAGGAAATGGTCGGCTGGAAGTCGGCCGAAGCCGCTGGCCGGATGCTCGAAGACGTGTTCCGCATTGTCAATGAGGATACCCTCCAGCCGGTGGAGAACCCGGCGTTGCGGGCGCTGCGCGAGGGTAAGGTTGTGGGGTTAGCCAACCACACCATATTGATCTCGAAGGACGGAACGCAACGCCCCATCGACGACAGTGGGGCTCCCATTCGGAATCAGCACGGCGACATTTCGGGGAGCGTGTTGGTTTTCCGAGACATCAGCGAGCGGAAACAGAATGAGGCGGTGCTTAAGGAGCGGATGCGTCTCCTCGCTCTAAATGCGTCGGTCGGCGAAGCTCTAGTCCAGGGTACTGGTCTTCCGGAAATGCTGCATCGTTGTGCCGAGGCATTGGTGAAGCAGCTTGATGGAGCCTTCGCCCGCATCTGGACTGTCGATTCTCAGGAAGCAATTTTGGAACTGCGGGCCAGTGCCGGGGCGTACACGCACTTGGATGGCCCGCATAGCCGTGTCCCGGTCGGCAAGTACAAGATCGGCTTGATCGCTCAGGAGCGGAAGCCGCACTTAACCAATGCCGTGGTGGGTGATCCTCGCGTCAGCGACCAGGAATGGGCGCAGCGGGAGGGCATGGTCGCGTTTGCGGGCTACCCGCTCCTTGTGGATGACCGCTTGGTCGGCGTTATGGCGATGTTCGCCCGACACACCCTGACGGAGGCCACGCTGCAGGCCATGGCGTCGGTGGCCGATGAGATCGCTGTGGGCATCGAACGGAAAACATCCCAAGATCGGTTGTATGGACAGAAGGAATGGCTGCGAGTCACGCTCGCCAGCATCGGCGATGCCGTCATCGCTACGGACACTGAGGGATGTGTCACATTTCTGAACCCGATTGCTGAAGAACTGACCGGCTGGCCGCAGGCCGAGGCCCAAGGCCAACCGCTGGAGTCGGTATTTCCGATCTTCAATGAACAGACCCACAATCCGGTCCAGAATCCGGTCGTGAGAGTCCTGCGAGAAGGAGTAATTGTCGGTCTTGCCAATCACACTATATTGATTGCCAGGGACGGGACGCCGACGCCGATTGACGACAGTGCGGCCCCCATTCGGGACGCATCGGGCAAAATGCTCGGAGTGGTTCTGATCTTCCGCGACGTGACAGAGCATCGGCAAGCCGAGCAGGAATTACGGGCGAGCCATGCTCGAAAGAGTGCGATCCTCGAAACTGCCCTCGACTGCATTATTACGATGGATCACGAGGGCAATGTGGTCGAATTCAATCCCGCAGCGGAGAGGACTTTCGGCTATTGCCGGGAGCAGGTGATTGGCAAGCAACTTGCCGATTTCATCATTCCACCGTCACTCCGGGGGCGACACCAGAACGGCATGACGCACTATTTTGCCACCGGCGACGGTCCGGTTTTAGGCAAACGGCTCGATTTGCCCGCTCTGCGTGCTGATGGGACGGAGTTCCCGATCGAGATTGCGATCACTCGTATTCCCACTGACGGCCCGCCGCTTTTTACCGCTTATCTGCGAGATGTCAGCGAACACAAGCGAACCGAGCAGCACCGCAATGTGAGGGTTGCTGTCACGCACGTTCTCAGTGAGGCGGCGGGGCCGAAGGACGGGGCCGCTGGCCTTCTGCGGGCGGTGTGCGAAAACCTCGGATGGGATGTCGGCTTCTACTGGAACGTCGATGAAAGTGCGACGACGGTCCGTTGTATTGACAGGTGGCATCGATCGGATGTGGCCGTGGCCGAGTTCGAGGCAGATACTATCCAACGTACATTCAAGAAGGGTGAAGGTCTGCCGGGTTCAGTATGGTCCACCGGCAAGCCTCGTTGGTTGCTCGATGTGGTGAAAGAGACGCAGTTTCCGAGGGCAGCCGCAGCCGCCAAGTACAACCTGCACAGCGCCTTCGCCTGCCCCGTGACGGTCGGTGACAGAACCCTCGGCGTGATCGAGTTTTTCACGAAGCGGATCCATGAGCCTGACGCGGACTTGCTGGAAATGATGGGGACTGTGGCCGGAAACTTCGGGCAGTTCCTCGAACGTAAGGTCGCCGAAGCACAGGTCCGCCAGAGTGAGCGAGAGCTGGCGGACTTTTTTGAGAATGCGACCGTGGGTCTGCATTGGGTTGGGGCAGACGGGGTGATCCTGCGGGCGAACCGGACCGAACTCGAACTGCTCGGGTACAGCCGGGAGGAGTACGTCGGTCGCCCTATTGCCGATTTCCACGCCGACGAGGCCACCATCTGCGATATATTGGCCCGCTTGCAGGCGGGGGAGGAACTGCACGAGTACCCGGCTCGGCTCAAGTGTAAAGATGGCACCATCAAGGATGTCCTGATCGACTCTAGCGTGATGTTTCGAGATGGGGAATTCGTCCACACCCGCTGCTTTACACGGGACGTGACCGAAAGCAAGCAATCGGAAGCCGCACTACGAGAGGGAGAGGAGCGGCTGCGGCTGTCACTTAACGCCGGGCGCATGGGAGTGTGGGACTGGAATATTCGCACTGGCGATCTCAAATGGTCTGATAGTCTCGAACCGCTACATGGATTGGCCGCGGGCACATTCGGTGGCACATTCGACGACATCCAGCGGCTCATCCATCCTGACGACCGGGAAATGGTCAACAATGCCATCCGTAGCGCCGTTGATGAGGGGACTGGCTACGACATTGAATTCCGTAATGTCTGGCCGAACGGCAGTGTCCACTGGATCGCTGGAAAGGGAAAAGTATTCCCCGCCGATGACGGCCAGCCGGGGCGCATGATCGGGATCGGTATGGACGTGACTCAGCGTATGCGCTCAGAGCAAACGGCTCAGTTTCTGGCGGATGCGAGTGCAGCGTTCGCCGTACTAGTCGATTTCGACAGCACTTTGCAGAAAGTGGCATCACTCGCCGTCCCGTACTTTGCGGATTGGGCGACAGTCGACTTGGTGGACGCGGACGATACTTTGCGCAGGGTCGCAGTTTCACATATCGATCCAGCTAAGATACGTTTGGCACATGAACTTCATCGCCGCCTGCCGCCTGACCCTGCCGCCCCGCAAGGGGTCTGGAATATTGTTCGCACCGGTCGTTCGGAAATCGTCGCGGAAATTACGGAGGATCTTTTAGCGCAGTCGGTGAAGGATCTCGAACTTCTCGACATCATGCGCGAGCTGGGCCTCAAGTCGTACATCGGGGTGCCGCTCACCGTTCGAGGCAAGACGCTGGGCGTCATCACGTTCATCGCCGCCGAGTCAGGCCATCGTTATGACGGTACCGATTTGGCCGTAGCGGAAGACTTGGCAAGCCGAGCGGGGATCGCCATCGAAAATGCTCAGCTGTATAGAGAACTGCGGGATGCCGACCGGCGTAAGGACGAGTTTCTGGCGACATTGGCGCACGAACTCCGCAATCCGCTGGCCCCCATCCGCAATGGACTGCAAGTCCTGAAAATGTCAGGTGCAAATGCCGAAGCGGGCGCTGAAGTCCGATCCATCATGGAGCGGCAGCTCAATCAAATGGTGCGACTGGTTGACGACTTGCTGGACATCAGCCGAATCACCCGCAACAAAATTGACTTGAAGATGCAGCAGCTTGATGTAGCGACAATTGTTCATGCCGCTGTGGAAACGAGTCGTCCGCTAATCGAACAGGGGGGACACACATTTTCAATGGTGCTGCCTGCGACGCCGGTTTACGTTGAAGGGGATTTGACTCGCCTGGCGCAGGTATTCTCGAATTTGTTAAACAACAGCGCCAAGTACACAGAACCCGGTGGTCACATCTCACTGCTGGCAGAGGCGAATGATCGTGAAGTCGTCGTGCGTGTAAAAGATACTGGACTAGGTATCCCAGCGGAATCGCTACCCCGAATCTTCGAGATGTTTTCGCAGGTGGAACGCAATATGGAGCGGTCGCAAGGGGGGCTGGGGATTGGCCTCACTTTGGTCCAGCGACTGGTTGAAATGCACGGCGGCACAGTTGAAGCCCATAGCGACGGGCCGGGTCAGGGCAGCGAGTTCACTGTTAGACTACCTGTCCTCAAGTTGTCGCAACCAACTGCTACCACTCCAAGAGTACGCCTAGCGGTAGAGACATCGAAACGGCGAATCCTGGTCGTGGACGACAATCACGATTCCGCGATGAGCCTGGCGATGATGCTCAAGCTGATGGGCAATGAAATCCAAACAGCGCATGACGGGCTCGCCGCCTTGGAAGTCGCTGAGCAGTTCCGGCCCGATATGATCCTGCTCGACATTGGGCTGCCCAAGCTCAACGGGTACGACGCCTGCCGCCGAATTCGGCAGCAGCCGTGGTCCAACGGCATGGTCATCGTTGCCTTGACGGGCTGGGGCCAGGAAGAAGACCGGCGACGAACCCGAGAGGCGGGGTTCAACCACCATCTTGTCAAGCCGGTCGAGATTACTGCGCTGCAGACGCTGCTGGCGGAGCGATGACCATTGTCCCAGGACCGCTGCGTTCGTGCCCCCCTTTTCCTTAACTAAAGCAAGCGTTTGCCGCTCGTCCTCTGCACGAATTCGAATTATGCGGTCTTCACCCGTT
>JAQGHS010000689.1 GCA_028291605.1 Planctomycetaceae bacterium
CTCCCCGAGGGAATTTGTCGGCTTTGCAATGGCCATACAATCGGTTGGGATAAGCCCAAATAGAGATCACGGCCAACTCAGACTTGGGAAAGATGGTCATGCCACACCGATCCGAAGAGTGATAAAAGGTGTCAGGAGTCTTTGTTTGCCTCTGTTTGCCGTGGCTTGGCATTACAATTCTAAAGCCAGCCAGTCGAACCGCGGTGAGCAGAAACAGCCTTGACAAACGGTTCAATCCTACGTGTACTGCAGTCGTCGTGCGTGGTGTAATCGGTCTCACCATCGCAAGACAGAAATCTCGCCAGTCGGATGTCGTCGTAAAGTTAATGTGCTCTAACTCAGACGCCAGTCAAAGGGGAAGACCTTGTTGAAGCAGGCCTGCGGAATCCTGTTGATGCTCATCAGTGGGGCCATCACCATCTCGTTTATCGTCCAGGACGCTCAAGCGCCGGATGGCAAGTCGAATGCTTACAGTCCATTCGAACTGTTTGGTGTCTTCCTGTTCGTATGCGGTTGCCTGTTGGTCAGAAAACAACCAAAAAGCAACGAGACGGAAAACACGGAGAGCCCGTCGATCAAGTGATTCATCACTGCCAGCTCCAACATGGGGAAGATGGTCATGCCACACCGATCCGTTCCGGCGAGTCATCCCGTTTTCCCTCGACGAGTGGCCTTGCAAGCTGGTGCGATCGGACTGCTCGGCTTGGGAATGAATCACTGCGAGGCCTTGCGTGTCGAGGCCGCTGCGGACCGTTTGCCCGAATCGCGTGCCAAGTCGGCGATTTACATCTTTCTTTCAGGCGGTCCGTCTCAGCACGACACGTTCGATCCGAAGCCTGACGCTCCCGCCGGAATCCGTGGCGAGTTTCAGTCGATTGCCACGGCGACTCCTGGAATCCTGGTTTCCGAGCATTTGCCGTTATTGGCCCAGCGCAGCGAAAAGTGGGCTCTGCTCCGCTCGTTGACGCATCCCGAAAACGAACATGGGGCCGGGACGATGGTGATGCTGACCGGGATGAAGTCGTTCCCGCCAGAATTGGTGACCGAAGTCAAACCGAGGCGTACCGACTGGCCTTCTATTGCCTGTGTTGCCGGATACGGAGCAGGAGCGCGGAATAACCTCCCGCCCGCCGTGGTGCTTCCCGAACGCTTGATCCACCGAACTGGTCCCGTGTTCGGGGGACAATACGCCGGCATGCTGGGACCTCAGCACGACCCCTGGTTCATCGAAGCGTCGCCTCGTAATTCGGTCTCCTATGGAGCCTATCCCGATTACGAGTTCGACCATGCGCGGGGTGGAATGCGGACTGACAAACTAGTGTTTCAAGCACCGCATCTCAGCCTGCCGGAAGGGCTCTCCTCCAGTCGGCTGGGGCAGCGGGCTGATCTGCTGACCCTGGTGGAGCGGCAACGGCAAGGATTAGATCGTTCCGCTCGGATCGAGCGTTTCGATCGCTACCGGCAAGACGCGATTTCGTTGTTGACACAGCCCAAGGTGCGGGCGGCGTTCGATGTCGTCAATGCGGACCCCCGGCTGCTGGATCGCTATGGGCGGAATGCATTTGGCTGGTCGCTGCTGATGGCTCGGCAACTAGTCGAGGCAGGCGTCAGGCTGGTCGAAGTCCATCTGGGAAACTGTGACGCCTGGGACACGCACGTCAACAACTTTGTGCATCTCAAGCAATTCCTGTTGCCTCCCACCGACCGGGCCGTGTCCGGCTTAGTGGACGACCTCGATGAGCGCGGCCTGTTGAATGAGACGCTGGTGGTCATGGCGGGCGAGTTCGGCCGCACCCCGAATATCGTCGATGCCAACAAGGCCCATGCCCCTGGACGAAATCATTGGGGAGCCGTGCAGACGGTATTCTTTGCGGGGGGCGGAGTTCGCGGCGGGAACGTCGTCGGCAGCTCTGACGCCGCCGGCGCCTATCCGGCCAGCAGCCCGCAGCAGCCCGAGGACTTTGCTGCGACCATTTATCACGCGCTGGGCATCCCACCCACTGCCGTCTGGAAAGACGCACTCGACCGGCCACATCAAATCTATCATGGTGAGCCAATTCTCAAGTTGATGTGACGTGTCAGACTGGAGGCCGTTGACTTATCGTAACCGTGTCAAGTTGCGGTGTTGGGATTTTTCATTCCGCCGGGTGGAACAGGCTCTTGAACCTGGGGGAGCGCAGCGACTAAGAGGCAAAGGCTTTCCTGACGAGACGATTGTGGTATTTATTCGTGTGAGGCGGAGGATTTAAATAAACAACGTTCACACGCACCTACGGTGCGAAAATCCCTCTTGGGGCGAGTCGCTGACAAATCATGCCTCTAATTCGCTTCGCTCACACAGGTTTTAAAACCTGTGCCACCCATATGATCGTTCAACAGCCTGTGCCACCCCGCCTATATTCCGTTATGGGAGATTTGAATCCTGGCCGTCATCAGCAGGCGGAACGTCGAGATCGCCTTGATCTGGGAGAGAGAAATAGCTGATCTCAGCGAGCTTGGTTAGCTCGATAAAACGCTTTTCTTGTTCATTAAGGCGTTTAACCAATCCCCGTTCCTCCAACTTTTTCGCGCGCTTGCCCACTAGTTGATACGAGCAATCCAACTCAGCGGCGACAAATGCAGGACGTAAAGGTTCGCTCTCACTGTGCAAGGTTTGTAAGATTCCGATTTCCGTTCGCGGTAATAGCAGCGATTCTTCGATGCTCCTTAGCATCGGCTCGTATTTCTTTGAAAGATTTACCACAACGCATGTGCCCTTTTGACAGGTCGGGCAGCGCATCGCATATAATCGAAGCGCTTCAAGTTTCTCGAAATCCTGACGAGTTCCGCACGTGTCACAAGTTATTTCCTGATTCTTTACAAGAAACGACCGAATAATCGGATCGTAGTCGAAGACACGCTCGACCAAGTAAAGTCGAAACTTTCGCTCGCCCTGTGGACGACCAAATGCGATCGTATGGCGTTGGCACAGTCCGTAGTTAAGTGCGAAGACAGATACCTGCCTTCCGTCCCGGTCGCTCATCTCAAAATACTTCGTCAGAAAGAAATTTAACTCCAGCGTAGATAAGAGAGCCTCGAAACTTGGATGAACGTAAAAGTGGCTGGTGGGCGGCCTACCTTGGATTTCGTCAAATACAGCTGATTTGTGTGTTCGCAAGTCGCGAGCCTTAGTGACGATTTGCTCCAATAGTTCTTTAAGTGAATATACTGACGAGCGCTCGGCGAACGTCTCGTGAAGAAACCTACCTGTCACAAAGAACGACGCGACCTTGTCTTCATAATACTTCAGAGCTGCGTCTTGAATCCCGCGTACTCCAATGCGCTTGCCGTGAATCAGATGATTTTGATATGCGAAATGTAGAACGTATCCAAGCGTCCTAGGGTTGGCCATACTGGCGAAGAAAAGCGTGCGCCATACTTCATCGATCTTACCGTCGAAAAAGTCGCCGACATCACATTGTGCAAAATGCTGTAAGCGTTCCTGAACCAATCGCCGAGTGAAGGCGATGGCGTTCTCTTCCATCGTACTGACATCACTTGTACCGAACAGCCGGAAGAGATCAAGATACACTTCATCAATCTTGGTTCGGTCTATTGCGCCATAGTAAATCCTGCCTGGGTAGGCTGCGACTTTGAACTTGATAAATTCATCGCTCCAATTGTTGAGCGGTGCCAATAGGGTATCGACGACAACTTTCATCGCCTCTTCAGGCAGCTCCGAGAAATCGTCGATCAAAATATAGAGATGCCTGATGTGTATCGCCGTTAGGAGCTTTTTAAGTCGATCCAAAAAATCCCTGACATTAAAGGCACGAATCAAGATTTCGCTGTAGTCAGTCGCTTTGGATGCATCGTTCTTGGCGGTAGATTTTGTCCCCGACTCAATATTAATTGCCGGTTGGGAACTCGCCGTCGCCTTCAATTGATTCTGTGTCTCGGCAGATTCCCCTCTAGTGTTGGATTCCTTCACCTGAGTTTCGAGTACTCCGAGTACGCTAAGAAACTTGTCTTCAGACGCATCTTCAAGCAGAGTGTCCAAGTCTTCAAAAAGCTCGGCATAGGTTCCAGTAAATGACTCTTTAATTCGCTCCCAAATTGATGAATCGACTCGCTTTTGGATCTCCTCTCGAATCTGAAGAATTGTTGTTTTCAGAAATTCACGATAGAGAGCGAGTCGCTGGATACTGTCGCGCGGCAGTGCATTTGGCCGCGATTCAAGTTTTGCAATCAAGCCTTGGTCCGGTTGTGCAGACTCATAGATGGTTTTGATGTCAAGGTAGGCCGAGGTGTGTGCGGTACTCTTCCTTAGCTCGTGCTGAAGGCGCTGAAAGACAGTTGACTTTCCGGTACCTTTTCGGCCGATTACGAATGTAGTGTGAGGTCGCAGAACAGTCTTAAAGACATCATCCTGCGGTAACGGATCGACGTACAGTTCTTCAATCAAAGACGTGCCATGCTCGGGGTCGTTAAGATCAGCGCGTCGATACAATTTGAGCGATTCCACGGCTGCCCGGAATCCTTGCAGCTCGGCTTGGGACAAGGCTCGTTGAGTCATGGACCGTTATCCGTAAAGGGCGATGGTGGAAAGTGCATTTTGGCTTGGAAGGTTTCCATTTCGAATTGGTCATTCGTCATTGATGCACACGCTGGTGCGCATTCGATACCCACTTCGTTAAGGACCGCCAAGTCATACTGCAATATTGTGCATGAAGCGTGCTAGGATGTCCAGGCAGGGGCGGCGGATCCATCGCGCGGCGTGGCCCAGATTGTTGAACGATCATATGAGTGGCACAGGTTTGAAAACCTGTGCCACACTGCTCTTCGCTCACACGGGTTCAAGAACTCGTGCCACCCGGTGGGCCACTTGATCTGGGTTTTACGCTTTGCCATCGGTGCCGCCGACCTCTTTCCAGATGCCCGGGGTGTCGACAGTCTCGTTGCGGACGATTGCCGAAATGGAGTGCATCACGCATTCCTCGAGCCTGGTCAGTGCCAGCGATTGCTCGCGACTGACGGGGGTCAGTTCGTTGACCAGAATCGCGAGCTCTAAGGCCTTCAATCGCAACTGCGCGAAACGCTCACCCTGGTCACCGATCAGCGGGTGATGGGTAAACCTGTTATACAGGGAGTCGCGAGCCTCATCACTGACGGAATAGCGTTTCACGTGGGGGCCTTTCGCGTCACGTTTTTCGAATTTCGATTGGTCCTCGACGTTGAGGACGGCGTACTTGCCACTCTGCTGCGGCACTGCGATGAGGGCGGCCAATTCTTGATCTGGATCGGCACCCTCTGCCGGCAGCGGCCATCATACAATTCAGTGCAGCGCCGCTGGTATTCCCAGCCGTGTTCCGGCGGCAACGTAGTGCTTCGTCCAGGCGAAATATTCGGGTGCCACTGGCTCTGCCAGTGCTTTTCAGGACAGCCGATAGACCACCGGCACTGGCAGAGCCAGTGGCACCCGTTACGCCATT
>JAQGHS010000743.1 GCA_028291605.1 Planctomycetaceae bacterium
GCGCGGAACTTCAAACGGGACCTTCTGTTCGGTGAGCGTCCGCTTGGCACGCACAATCCGCTGAGCAATCGTCGGCTCGGTCGACAAGAAGGCCCGCGCGATCTCCTCGGTGGTCAGACCGCCCAGCAACCGCAAGGTGAGCGCCGCACGGGCTTCCGTGGAGAGCACCGGATGGCAAGCCGTAAAGACGAGTCGCAGGAGGTCATCTCCCACATCATCGTCCAGAGCCGCATCGAGATCCGGCATGACAGCCTCTTGCGCAGCTTCGAGCTCGCGGCCGAGCTCCTCATGTTTGCGTTCCAGCAGCTTGCTGCGTCGCACCAGGTCAATCGCCCGGTGCTTGGCCGTGGCCATCAGCCAGGCCCCGGGGTTATCCGGAACACCTGACTGGGGCCACTGTTCGAGAGCAATCACGAGAGCATCCTGAGCCAGCTCTTCCGCCAGTCCCACATCACGGACAATACGTGCCAACCCGGCAATGAGTCGCGGTGACTCGATTCTCCAGACTGCGTCAATCGCGCGATGTGTATCGGAAGCCGTCATGGCGACCGATTAAAGCATTTTCGATCCGCCAGCGAAAGCGATCTTCACCGCAACATCGTATTACACCTTCTTATTCTGCTGTCCCTCAATCTGCGCCCGCAATCGATCTTCTTGTTCCCTGAGTTCAGGTGTGAATTCAGCACCGAAGTCATCCGCTTCGAAGACTTGGCGAATTTCGACCGTCGCATCACCTACCATCGGACAGGGGCAGCGGTGCAACCACTCGATCGCCTCGGCCATGGACTTGCACTGCCAGATCCAGAAGCCGGCGATCAGTTCCTTCGTTTCCGCAAATGGCCCGTCGATGACAGTCCGCTGGCCATTGGCAAAAATCATGCGGGCTCCCTTGGAACTCGGTTGCAGTCCCTCACCCCCTACCATGATCCCGGCCTTGACGAGCTCTTCGTTGTATTTGCCCATGTCGGTGAGCAGTTGGGTGGAGGGCATCACGCCGGCCTCGGAATTCTTATCAGCCTTAATTATGACCATGAATCGCATTGTGAAGGTTCTCGCACTCTATCGTGGGTGAAGTTTCGTTCGACGAATCAGCCGCTGGGCGCTAGCCCACGGTTCACGCCCCGTGGCCGACGTTTTTGTAGCGTCGGCCACGGAGAGGAATACGGGGGCTTATGCCGCCCGGCTCACCTAAATCATTTGTGCTGCGCGTCTACTTTAATTAGCCCGAACCAGACGCTAGTGCGTGCCGGCTGATAAACTTATTTCTCCGCAACCGCCTTCATATTGGCGAGCCCCGTCTCAAAATCCTTGCCGATCATTTTGTCACAATCGATGAAGCAGCTCATGACTTTGGCGATATACGGCCGCGAACCCTGCATGGCCCACTTGACCTCCGTCGAGTCACCTTTCGCCGCCAGCGTGTATTCAGTCACCATCTGACCTGCGAACGGTTCGATAAACTCCAGCTTAATCAGAATCTTGGAAGGTTCTGAGGTCTCGGTGATCTCCATCCGACCCTTGCCGACCTGATCGTTTCCCGCCCCGGCATAGCCTGCTCCCGGACCACTGCTGGGACCGCTATAAGTTCGCTTTAAAGCGGGATCCATTTTTTCCCACGGCGACCACGCGGTCCAGGCATGAAAGTCATTAATCATGGGGAAGATCTTTTCAGGCGGAGCTTTAATACTCGTCGAACGTTCGACACGCATTGTATCTGACTTGGTCGCAGCATAGCCCAGTATCGCGACGATCGGGACGACGATCACGGCCGCGACTATGATGGCAATTTTCTTATACATGGACCCCTCCTATTAAAAAATGATCAGGCGAGCTGGGTGGCATAAGCCAAATTGCACTCGCCTGGGCTGTTCGACAAATCAGCCGCTGGGCACTAGCCCACGGTACGAACAACGATTGACTCGGATTTCTGTCGGACCGGACGCTAGCGTGTGCCGGCTGATTTGGTCTGGCTTCAATGACCGACTCGCTCAACACGGTAACCGTCTATTGCGGAACGCAAGTCAACAGCATCCAGTTCACGCCAAACTTATCCGCAACCATTCCGAAGCCAGGCGAGAAAAAAGTCTTCGTTAATGGCATCTGGACCTGGCCACCATCACTGAGAGCCGCGAACAGGCGTTCGGCTTCGGGCACGGTGGGCACCGAAATCGTCAAACAGAATCCGTCAAATTTCGACACCGCCCGGCATTGTCCGTCCGAGGCCATGATCGTCGTTTCGCCGACCTTGAAACTGGAATGCATCACCTTATCCGGCGGGCTCTGCGGCCCCATCTCTGGATTCGGCGGCTCGGGATTGTCCTTGAAACGCAACAGTGACGTGACCTCGGCCCCCAGCTTTTGGCGGTAGAATTCCAAGGCTTCTTCGCAACGTCCGTCAAACATCAGATAGGCTTCAACACGCATAGTAATGTCCTTTTGAATTGAGGTTACTGGTTAGAAGTGCCGCTGCGAGAAATCTCTTCCCGTACAGTCCAGCTTCTAAAGATCTGTCGAATGATAGCCGTCAAACTCGACATAGGAATTGTGGTTTTTTGAGCATACCGAAAATGTTCAGTCGGGGCGACTATCGCGAGCCAATCGTCTCGCGCATTCGCTCCTCAGCTGCACGCAACTCGGGAGTAAACTCGGGGCCGAAATCCGCGGCATCAAACACACGGCGAATTTCACTATCGCCATCGCCATGAATCAGCAAACC
>JAQGHS010000795.1 GCA_028291605.1 Planctomycetaceae bacterium
TTCGTCCAGCAACGACGACAACGCCGAATAGCGGCTTTCAATCCCTTGAATAATAGCGGCATCCTGCATGACCGCGTTAAAACATAAATCATAAATAGTGTCAAGTTATTGTGACGCGACCCCTTAGAGCATTTTTTCAGAAAGGGACGATATGAGTAGCGAAGTGCGCGCGATGATGGGGGAAGCTCGGCATGGGTATGACTCCACTCCGAAGTATGGTTCCGCATCTTCTTCGGGGTATATTGATGCCGAACCCCGAAAGCCTCATGTTCCATTGACTAAGGAAGAGACGGCCGGAATCTTTGCCGGACTGCTCGTTACCGGGGCCGTATTCGCCGGGATCGTGTACTTCGCCGTCTGCTGGCTTTTCTAAGCTGGCACCGCAGTTTTGAATCGATGCGGAGTGTTCCTCAAAATACGCAATCGCCTGCCCTCGCAATTCCGGCCGCGGGGTGCCCTTGGTGGCACAGCAATCCGGGCCACCCGGCGCGGCATGTTCCAGATCGCCACGGCCAGACGCCGCATCACTGCCCAATGACATCAGTGGCTTGGCGCTTCAACCTTTGGCCTTGCCGAGAATCAAGCGACGGCTTGCGATAAAGACCGTACTCAGGTAAGAATAAGCTACCGTTGATGTCTTCGTCGGCTGTTCCTCCTTCTTCTTCCTGGAGTGTGAAATGTCGCTCACTGAACCGCTGGTTTGCCCCGATTGTTCTGGACAGGTCGCTCCGTCTGCCGCTTTCGGGCGGCGAGATTTCATCCGTGTGGTGGCGGGAGGGGCCGTGGGAATGCTGGGGGGTTCGTCGCTGCTCTCCACTGCGGCGGCCTTCGCGGCTCCTGAAGAAAAGGGTGCCGGGGCGAAGCCGGCGGAAGGCCTTGTCCGCGAACTGTTCGCCACACTGACTCCCGAGCAGAAAAAAGAGATGGTGTTGGCGTGGGATCATGGTGCTGAGAAGGGTGGAACGCCGACGCGACTGAAGACACACAACGCGGCCCCGCTCGGCAAGCGGTTGGGTGAGCAGTTTACGCAGCCGCAGCAGGATTTGATCCGCTCGACATTCAAGGCGATCCTTTCCGGCGATGAAGCGTACGAACGGATTACTCGCCATGGGAAGTGGGACAGCTCCGGCTCGTTCGAAGGGAACGGCGTGGCCATTTTCGGCGATCCGTCAGGCAAGGATCCGTTCTCCTGGGTCTTCGCCGGGCATCACCTGACGCTGCGTTGCGACGGTAACTCGCAGCCGAACACCGCGTTCGGCGGGCCGATGTATTATGGTCACTCGGCCAATGGCCACAGCGACACCAACGTCTACAACTACCAGACCAAGCAAGTGATGAGCGTGTTCGACATGCTCAACGCGGAGCAACGGAAAGTGGCGGTCGTCGTCGGCGACCCGGGCGACGGTGTGGGAACGTTCAAGCCCCGTCTGATTGAAAAGCCGCCGGTCGGTGTCGGCTACGCACAGCTCGATGAGTCGCAGAAAAAACTGGTGACCGGGGTCATGCGCACGCTCATCGATCCGTTCCGCAAGGAAGACGGCGACGAGGTCATGCAGCTCATCCAGAAGAACGGCGGCCTGGATCAGGTGCGGCTCGCCTTCTACAAGGAAAACGCCGAGAAGGGGAATGACCGCTGGGATTACTGGCGGCTCGAAGGCCCGGGTTTCGTCTGGAATTATCGCGTTCTGCCGCACGTTCACTGCTTCGTGAACGTCGTCGGCCAGGCATAGGCTCAGCCCATGCTGCTGATCCGCGTCCGTGCTTTCCTCTGTGCTTTGCTGTTCTGCGGTCTGGCAGCGGGTAACGCACGCGCGGACGACGGGCCGGAGGCGGCTCCGGACTTCACGAAGCACGTGCTGCCGATTTTTGAAGCCAAGTGCAATCGCTGCCACGGCGCTCAGCGCCGTGGCGGCAAGCTTGATATGCGGTCTGTGGATTCGCTGCTGGCGGGGGGAGTGTCCGGACCTGCGTTCAAGCCAGGCAACTCCAAGAAAAGCCTGTTGATCGAGTTGATCCATTACAACGAGATGCCGCCCAAGAAGGAGAGTCCTCGAGTCACGAAAGAGGAACTCGAACTCTTACGAAAATGGATCGACGCCCGGCCTGCACAAAAAGATTCCGCTTCGCCTGAGCCCACCGTGGGTGCTCCGCAGGTCCGTCAGGCGGTCGAAAACAGCCTGGCGTTTCTGGAAAAGGACGGACTGGCGTGGGAGTCGAATAAGTGCGCCAGTTGTCACCACGGCCCCTGGATGATGTGGAGCGGATACGAGGCCAAGCGACGCGGCTTTCTCGTCAAGGACGAGTCGTTAGAGCAAGTGCGAGCTGGCATGCTGAAGGCTTACAGCTCGCACCCCAAATTGCAGCCGACCAGCCGCGACATCCTCAATGACCTGAGCATCAATGTCATCTATCTCACGTTCGCCATGGGGGCCAAGGGTGAGCCCGATGCCGACACGGCGAAGTTTTTCGACCAGGCCGCGGCCCATCTGATCGAACAGCAGAAAGAGGATGGCTCGTGGAAGGTCATCATCAAGAAGTTCGACGGCAAGCCGGTCCCGTCCTCCAAGACCACGCCGCCCGAGTTGACCACCACGTTTCTGATGGCGCCGCTGATCGACAGCGACGATGTGACCACCCTGTGGGCACTCCTGGCCCTGAACTATCGCGAGCCGGCCGGCATCTCCCAGGAAGTCCTCGCCAGGAGCAAGGAGCGGGGTCTCAAGTTCCTGAGCGACAATCCCCCCAGTGACACTCTTCAGTCTCTCGTGCTGCGCATCATGCTCAATCAGCGGCTGGGGAAATCGGATGACGTACAAACCCTCGTCAAGCAACTTCTGGCCGTGCAGCAGGACGACGGAGGCTGGAGTCAGACCAGGAAGCTCGGCTCCGATGCACTAGGCACCGGACAGGCGCTCGTGGCACTGACCTCGGCCGGCGTTCCGACCGAGAGTCCGGCCATCGTGAAAGCTTGGGGCTTCTTGATCAAGAGCCAGAAGCCGAACGGTTCCTGGGAGGTCATGTCGCGGGCGTATCAGGCGCCCGAGTTTAGCAGCTACATGGGCACCGCCTGGGCCACGCTCGGTTTGGTGCGCACATTGCCCGAGACTAATGCAGCCGCTGTGACCACCGCCACGCAGCCTTCGGTTAAGTAGTACCATCATGCAATGAGGCGCCCCTTCGGATCTGCTGTCGGGGGTCTGGTGAACTCGTGCGAGCGGAAGGGAGGCTGACCTGCATGACCGGTGACTCCTGCACATTCACGCGGCACCCGAGTTTGGACCTTCAGGATTGGAGGTCAAGTCGAGCCTGACCTGCCTTAACTAAGAAGTCCCCCGCACTCAGGTTGACGCGTGTTCTTACTTCTGGGAATTCCGCGGGCCGGAACTCTCTTTTGTGATGCAAATTTGGTATCGACATGTCACAATCATTTTGTCTTAATCGCTGTTCAGCGAGTCGAGTTTCTTAAGTTCTCGGGCCACAGGGCAATTCTTTCGATTGCCGTGTTCAAATCAAATTGCGCTTCCGTTTAATCGGGTTTCGCTTCTTATCAAAGGAGACTCCAAGTGCGTGCACGTCATCATCATTCGCGTGGATTTACGCTGATTGAATTGTTGGTCGTCATCGCGATCATTGCCGTTTTGATTGCCTTGCTACTCCCGGCAGTACAACAAGCCCGCGAGGCCGCTCGGCGGGCCCAGTGTAAGAACAATCTCAAGCAGTTTGGGCTGGCATTTCATAACTACTCGGAAACGTACGGGACTTTTCCGTCGGGTGGATTCGGGCAATTCTCGATTTCCTGGTACGGGTCAATTCTGCCTCAAATGGAGCAAAGCACGACGTATAATAAGCTGGCCTTCGTCGATTCGGGCGGGTATTCGGGGGGAGCTAACGCGGCAGTGTGGTCGGGGTGGAAACCGTCATTCATCTGGTGCCCCTCGAGCAACTTGCCCCAGGTTTGCGTCCGTGACGGTGTCGTGGCCTCGAGCTGTTACCTTGGGATTGCTGGCGCGACGGCGTCGGCTGCATCTCCGACCGACCCGACAGGGCTCAACCGTTGTGTGTCTCACAGCCAGGGTTACTCGTGCTCGAACGGCGTCCTGATTCCGAATGCTGTGACCAGAATTCGCGACATAACGGATGGCACGACGAACACCATTATGGTGGGTGAAGGATCACGGTACGGGGTGAATGGGAGTGGCCAGGTCGATATTCGCGGTAGTGGTGAATGGGGCACATGGCTCGGGCCCGGCGCGCGCGGCGTTCCCAATGGCCCGGCCGTGGCGGGTGACACTTACCCCTACAGCAGTGGCCCGTGGTCACGCAATATCACGACGATCCGCTATGGAATCAACAACATCACCGAGTCCTCCGGTGCGGGGGGGAATTCGCGTGACGGCACGAATAACTCACTGCAGTCGGCGCATACCGGAGGTGTCAATGTGCTCCTCGGCGATGGTGGGGTGCGTTTCCTGTCAGATTCCTTGAACCAGGCGATTCTGATCAATCTGTCAATTCGAGATGACGGGAATGTGATCGGAGAATTTTAGAGTTCCGGACAAAACACGCTGCTCAGAATGACCTCTCTTCGTTCTCCGTGTCTCGGTGGTGCAATGAATCAGAATATTCACCACAGAGACCACATACGGACCCTTGATTGTGGTGGAGTTGTTATGCGTTACGTCAGTAATATGTTCAGTAGTCGATGGTCGTGGGGCGCGTGGATGATTATGGTCTGCGTGCTGGCCGGATGCGGCGGCGGGACGAAACCGATCCAATCGGTCTCGGGCAAGGTGACGCTGGATGGCAAGCCGGTCACCGAGGGGATCGTCAACTTTGTCAGCGCGGGCGGATTTGCCGCGAGCGCACCCATCAAAGACGGCGCCTACTCGATCGCGCGAAGTCAATTTGGCAGCGGCATTCCACTGGGAGACTACAAGGTCGCAGTGGAATCGGCGCCACCTCCAGACCCGTTGGCAAAATCGAGCCAGGCAGCGTCCAACCCAGTGCAGATTCCCAAAAAATACCGCGATCCCGGCAGCAGCGGCCTGACAGCGAAGGTCGAAAAGGCCTCGAAGCCCTTCGACTTCGCCTTGGAGTCGAAGTAGTCATGTCGGCCAGGCACGCGGGAAGGAATAGTGATAAGGTCTCATCAATTGCCTTCCGACACAAATGGTGACCCGCCGGGTGGCCCGGGTTGCTTTCCAAAAGTTGCAGGCCAATCCCCATCACGAAGGGTGGCCAAAGTTGCTCTGCAACCTGGGTCTACAGGAAGCATCTTCCACGACCAGCCATCTTTTCTGACGGATTCAGTGTGCTTTTCAGCCCACCGATTCTGCGTGCAATTTGATATTGGGTCGCTTATCCTCTCAGCATGAGCGACAAGCGCCGAGAATTTACTGATCAGCGATACGTCTTATGACGTTCTCGGTATAACCCATTTGTGGTGCCCCACTCTCTTGAATGCTTCCTGTAGACCTAGGTTGCAGAGCAACCAGGCCACCCGGCGATTTCAGTTGCCTACAAGGCGATGGAGAAGAACATGGAAAACGATCCGCAACCACAACTTGAGACTGCAGAAATGATACGGCAGGTCGCAGGAATCTGGTCGGTCAAAGTGAAAGAGGGCGCAAATGTCGCAGAGATTATTGCATTTGCTCAAGATGAAGAACGAAATCCCGACATCAATCCCGATGCCCATAAGTTGCCCAGGGAATCCTGGGCAGAGAGTAGAAAACGTCGGGCGCGCGAGGCGGCTCAAATTGCCGACTACCAGCGCCGGGAAAAGGAAACCCGAGATGACACGTTGGAACTGATCAATGGGCAAATTCAACTCGCGACTCTGAAGTCCGAAGGATTCAGCCCTGGAACCTATTCCGTGTCCAAGGACGAACACGCAATTGAGTTGTATGCCAAACAAACGCATTCCAACGGAGACGTGGCCACATGGTCGCTACGTTATACCTGGGGGCGATACCTCTCTGGCGGCCTTGAGAAAACAAGCCTTAACGGCCAACAGCGAAGTTGGCTGGTCGATGGCCAGAGAAACGGTCAGTAGTCCGGAGAGGAAAGCGCCACGGCCTTGCCCTTAATCGCGGGGTGGCACCTGAGGTTGAGCGAGCAGGTGGCTGGCATGTCTCGGCGTCAATTTGATTTGAGGTCGAAATCGAGCGTATTGTCGTGGGCCAGAATGTCGGCTGTCAGAGTGCTGGCCGTGTTGTATTTGGCGGGGATGGCTTCGGACTCTTCGTCGATCATCGTGCCCGGGGGGTGAGGGGATGAGGCCTCGACTTTCTTGCCGGTCTTGCGGCTCCAGGTGATCTTCACCTGGTACAAGCCGGGAGTCAGCCCTTTGTCGGCTGGCACGGTGTATTTGCCTTGGTGGATCACCGCGCCCGCGGTCGAACCGGAGGTGTTGGCCGCATCGGGAAAAAAGGTGATGCTGCCTTGCTCCACCGGGGCGCCATCCAGGGTGATCTCGCCCGACGTCCCGAACTGCGAGACACCGGTCTGGCAACCCGCGATCCCCATCAACAGGCAACTCGTCCAGCACACGGCTGCGAGAGACCACGCTCCAGTTAAGCCGGTGCTGTGAAAGATTCGCATGCGAGAGGACTCGAATTACTATGGATGTGAAGTGAAACGTGGAAATTGATGCTGGGGTTAGAAGTCGCCGATCGTATTGCCATCGGCGATCCAGGCAAGATTCTGCCAGGTTACCGCGTAGATGTTGTTCGAGGCAAACC
>JAQGHS010000099.1 GCA_028291605.1 Planctomycetaceae bacterium
CCTCCACCCAGCGGCAGCGTGGCATTCAGATAGAGATCTGCCGCCTTCTTGGTGATCTCGATCAACTGCTCGATCGAGAACTGCCGCAAAGCATCGCGGGCACGCTTCGCTTGCCGCATATCCATCGCGACCTGCCCCGCATTCGCCTGGTGGATCTTCGCGACTTGCTCGCCGGTTTCGAAATGGACCACGTCGGCTTTTTCGATGCTCTCGTAAACCTTACCCCAACGATACACAGGCAGTTCGATCATGGTTTGTCCTTGGTACTTCGTCCGTTGTCAGTAGTCCGTTGTCAGTTGGATGGAATCCCCGTCGATTCCGAATCCGTTCGACGGGAATTTCCAGGGCCAATGGACTTCAAATAGGCATTCAAGCGTGGTCCAAGCTCGTCGATCAATGTCTTGAGCCTGGTGATCTCATCGGGCTGCAGCAATCCACGTTTAAATGCCCGTCTTAGCCAATGTTGAGTTTCATTGAGGGACCCTCGAGCGATGCGGATAAATCGCCGATTGTCCTGAAACGATCCGCGACCGGCTCCCTCGGCGATATTGGCACCAATTGAATCACCGGCTCTGACAAGCTGATTGCCAAGAGTATTCCTGACGAATACTGGCCAATTCTTGGCGATGGTCCAAATAGCATCGGCAAGTTGTTCAGCGAGTTGATAGACCTTCAACTCCTCAAACTGCGTCCGAGCCATTTCAGAATCATCTCATCGCGACAAAGGTCGAAGGACAACTGACAACTGACAACTGACAACTGACTAATAAACTCCGACCGTCGTCGTCTTCGCAAACACGTGGAACGGCCGAGTCCCACTGATCCCGTCCCACGGATACTTCTCGTGAGGCAACTCACGTTCGCCTTCGTCGCGTTCCATGAAGCCAGGAACGAACAATTCTTTCGTGAGCGTAGTTAGCTTCACGCGACCCGTTTCGCCGTAGCCAACCAGCGTGTTGTAATCGTCGAACGTCACCACTTCGATGACGGCCCTCGGCTGTGGAGCGAAGTAGGTGATCTTGTAATTGTCAGCCGGGTCGAACGGCTTGCCGCAGGCCAGGCCCATCAGCGTATTGCCGTAGGTCGGGGTGATGTAAACATCGGGCCCCAGCAATTCCTCACAGCAGAAGCGATACCATTGCGGAGTGAACTCGGTCCCGCCTGCGAAAATGCCGGTGATACCGACTTCTGCGATGCTCGTCCCGTTGTCCATCAGCTTGAGGGCCAATGCTTCGAGCAACTTCGGAGTGGCAAACGCGCACTTGATGTCATGACCGGCAGTGAGGATCGTCACGGCTTGATCGATGACATGATCCGCGTACGCCTTGGCCCCGGCGACATCACCCTTTTTGAGCAACTTCACCACCCAGCGGGGATCCAGATCGACGCAGAAACAGATCCCGCCACGGTATTGGGCGAGATGCTCGACCGCCAGACGCAGGCGGCGGGGACCGGACGGCCCCAGCATCAACCAGTTGGAACCGCGGGGGAAGGCGTCATCGGGCAGCGTATCGCTGAAGTTTTCGTAATCAATCCAGTGGTCTTCGACGACCAGACGACTCTTGGGAATACCAGTCGTGCCGCCGGTTTCGAAGACAAAGGCCGGTTTGCCCTGCAGACCTTTCGGCAACCAGCGAGTCACCGGGCCACCGCGGAGCCATTCGTCTTCGAATTCAGGGAATTTCTTCAGATCCTGATAATTCTTGACCTCGGTCAGCGGGTCGAACTTCAGTTCCTTCTTCTTTTGCAGCCAGAAGGGGCAACCGGTGGATTCACTGAAATGCCACTGAATTGTGTCGTAGACGTGAGCGTCGAGTTGATCTTGGGCTTGCTTGACTTTGGAGGCGAGATCGCCAGTAAACTTCGTAAGCACGAGGGAATGTCTCCAGCAGGCGAGAAAAAATCGGCAGGCCGCCTCGCGGACTACAACCGGTTGGCAGCATTTCATCATAGACAATTGAAGTCGGATTTCAACGCAACGCACAGATCGAGGTCGGGTCGACGACCTTTCGGAATTGGCCGACGTGAGACTTTCCAATGTCCCGAGGCAAACTCCGCCATTCCCAAAAATCGTGGCCTTGCCCCTGAACGACGTGCGACTCCTCGGCGAGGCAGTTGTGGAAACGCACGAACTTTGCTTAGAATCATCAAACTTCGTTGATTGGTTCGTCGCACCTTGAACGGACACGCTTTGTCAGGGAGAAACTCATGAGATTTGGCTGTTGTCTTGCCGCATTGACGTCCCTTGCACTTCTGACCTCGCCGGCTCCAGGTGCGGAACCGTTGCCCAACACCCAGCCTCTGACCGTCAAAGAACCCCTCGACCAGTTCATGGTCAATGGGATCAACAAGTTTGCTCTCCGCGAAATCGAAGAATCAGTCGCCAAACGCGAGCAATACTGGAAACGCGACTATTCCAGCATTGAAGCGTACGAAAAGAGCATCGCCCCCAATCGCGAGCGATTCCGCGAATGCATCGGTGCCGTTGATGCCCGCATCCCTGCCGAGGGACTGGAACTCATCACCACGACGTCTCAGGCATCGCTGGTAGGCCGGGCCGAGAAATTCACCATTCACGGAGTCCGCTGGAAGGTCCTGAACGGCATCACCGCCGAGGGCCTGCTGCTGCAACCGAATGGCGCTGAGATCGGTCGCATGGTCGCCTTGCCGGATGCCGACACCACCCCCGAAGCTTTCAGTGGCTTGACCACCGCAGTGCAACCTCAGGCCCAACTGGCTCGACGGTTGGCCGAGCATGGTTATCAAGTCCTCGTCCCCATGTTGATCAGCCGCGAAGATACGTACTCGGGCAGTCCGTACGTCCGCTACACCAATCAGCCGCACCGCGAATTCCTGTATCGCCAGGCGTTTGAAATGGGCCGGCACATCATCGGCTATGAAGTCCAAAAAGTCCTCGCGGCCGTCGATCAATTCGAGTTTATCAACAAGCAAGAAGGCGAGACTCTGCCGATCGGTGTCGCTGGCGTAGGAGAAGGCGGACTTCTCGCGCTCTACAGCGCGGCAGCCGATACGCGAATTAAATCGGCATACGTCTGCGGTTATTTCCAGGCGCGTGAAGGGGTGTGGGAAGAACCGATCTATCGCAACGTCTGGAACCTGCTCCGTGAGTTCGGTGATGCCGGGATCGCGAGCCTGATTGCTCCGCGAGCCTTGGTCATCGAAGCCACCAGCGTCCCGGAAATCGCGGGACCTCCGGCTGCTCGCGAAGGACACACCACGGGTGCCGCCCCCGGCAAGATCACAACCAACGTGCTGGCATCCGTCCGGAAAGAATATGACCGGGCACTGCCCCACTTCGAGAAGCTAAAAGTCCCGACGCAAATCGTCCTTGTCTCCAGCGGCGAGGGTGATGGCCAGCCCGGCAGCGCCCGAGCATTCGTCGCCGCCTTGCAGACCTTGACCGGTCCGAAGGAAGCGAGCGCCGATGGTGCCGCGCCGACGCTGGTCAAAGCCGCCTGGGGTACAGAGACGCGACAAAAGCGCCAGTTCGACGAGATGAATGAATTCACCCAGGTGCTGCTGCGACGTTCGGCTCGGGTCAGAGATACGCTGTGGTCGAAGGTCGATCGCAAGAACCAGGAAACGTGGGCCAAGACGGCCCCCGCGATGCGCGAACATGTCTGGCAAGAGCTGTTCGGCAAACTGCCTGATTCCACCATGCCATTAAATCCCCGCTCGCGACAGGTTCTCGACGAACCCGGCTATGTGGGATACGAGATCATGCTCGATGTGTATCCCGATGTCGTCGCGTCCGGAATTCTACTGCTGCCCAAGGATCTCAAGCCAGGAGAAAAACGCCCGGTCGTCGTCTGCCAGCACGGCCTGGAAGGCGTACCCATCGATACGATCAGTCGCACTGTCGAGGGCTTTAACTACTACAGCGCGTTCGCCCACGAACTGGCCAATCGCGGCTTCATCACCTATGCCCCGCAGAACCCCTATCGCGGCCGCGACAATTTTCGAACCATTCAACGCAAGTCGAATCCCCTGAAGCGATCACTCTTCAGCTACATCATTCCGCAGCATGCCCGCACGCTGGAATGGTTGGCAGGACTCCCCAACGTCGACCCCGAACGCATCGCGTTCTACGGACTCTCGTACGGCGGTAAGACAGCCGTGCGAGTCCCCACCATGCTCGATAAATACTGCCTCTCGATCTGTTCGGCTGACTACAACGAATGGGTCGTGAAGAACACGACGACGGAAGCCCCCTACAGCTACGTCTTCACGATGGAGTATGAAATCTTCGAATGGAACATGGGGCACGTGGCCAACTACGCCGAGCTCTCGACATTAATGACCCCGCGTCCCTTCATGGTCGAGCGCGGTCACTTCGACGGTGTCGCCCCTGACGAATGGGTCGCCTGGGAATATTCCAAGGTCCGTCGCCACTACGATCTGTTGGGACTGGGCGACAAGACCGAAATGGAAACCTTCACCGGCCCGCACAAGATCAACGGCGTCGGCACCTACGATTTCCTGCACAAGCACCTGAAGTGGCCCAAACGATAATGTCCAACTTAGGACGGGTCTCCGACGCGTCTGAGCCTGTAATCATCGACGTCGACGGCATCGAATGAATGCCGCCACGGGGTGATGCCGCAGAGCCCAAGGTTGGGCCCCGTGGCAGACGCTGCCAGCGTCTGTCTCTTCCTCATTCACAATGCAGCGTCACACAAGATTGTCACAGACGCTGGCAGCGTCTGCCACGGGGGCGCACCTTTGCCGACGTTGTCTACGCGCCAGCCTGCGTGTAGTCGCGATAAGACTTCTCTTCAACGAGTCGCGACCCCAGCAGTTCATTGATCTGCCGTTTCAACGCGGCCCGTTTGTCGTTCTGGTGGTACACCGATCGTGCCAGTACGACAAACTTCGTAGAAAAATCCTGCTCTCGTTCACAATCACGAATGTCGTCCTCAATCTGCCAGAGGGCTTCATTGACCGATTTCAACTGCGCGATCAAATCTGCCAATCGCGTTGCGGCCTGACCGGTCACCGCCTCGCGGACGGGTGCGAAGGCGGCCGTCAGGGTCTCCAGTTCACGCCGCACATTCGCCAGCTTGGCAGGATCTACAATCCGAGCCGACTTGATCTCCAGAATCGTGATCTTGTCGACCACTTCGCCGATCGACGTTTCCACAAATATCGAGCTTGTTCCGGCCGCCGTGCTCGGAATCGCGCGTTCCGCGCGAGATGCCGACAAGAGCTGCGTTCCCTCTGTCGACTGACGAATCGCCACCTGGCGTTTGAGTTCCTCGGCGATACGTTCGAAAACACCATCCCAATCGCCGATTTGTTCCTGCCGGAATAGCCGCAGGTTGGGATACCAGGCAGTCGTCTGGAAATCTCCAAACCAGCGCCAGTCGGGAATAAACGGAACCGCCACCCACACCGGAACACCCAGGCCGCCGGCCAAATGTCCGATCGAGGTATCCGCCGTGATCACCAGATCGAGGTTCCGCATCACGGCCGCGGTATCCATGAAGGGCCCGGTCTGTGTATCCAGCCGACCTTCGAAATCATCAATCTGTAATTGGCCCTGCATCTCGGCGATCTGTTCAATCCCCTCGCCACACTGCAGGCTATAGAGCTGAATCCCTGCCACCTTGCCCAACGGCGCAAACTGCTTCAAGGCAATGGAACGCCCTCGCGCCCCCTGGCTGTACTTGCTTCCCTGCCAGACGATGCCGATTTTGAAGGCCGACGTCCGACTCAGTTTCTCCTTCCATGCCTGAACCAATTCCGGATCAGCAAACAAATACGGGATCTCGGCAGGAATCGTTTCCAGCGTGGTTCCCAGGATTCCAGGCAGACTTAACAGAGGGGAATAGACGTCGAACGGTGGCAGATCTCCATCAGGCACCGGGACAAATTCATCGATGCCCGCGCACCGACTCAAGAGGGGCATCAACGCCTTATTACAGGCGACGACCACACGACCTCCGCGAGCCTTTACCAGCGGTGCGTACCGCATGAACTGCAGCTTGTCTCCGAAACCTTGTTCGCCATAGAGCACGATCGTCCGCCCATTCAACGGGGAACCATCCCAGCGCGGCTTATGAAATTCCGGCAGCTCCGGCCGCCGGCAGACGAACCGCCATTCGTATTCCGCCCATCCCTCTTTCAATTTCCCCGTCAGCAGCAAGACTGTCGCCAAGCTTAAATGGGCCTCCGCATAGTCCGGCTTGAGGCGTATCGCCTGCCGGTACGAGGCGATCGAATCTTCGAACCGCCCGAGGTCATTGAGTACATTCGCCAGATTGTTATGAGCGTCGGCGAAGTTCGGATTCAACTGCAACGCACGGCGGTAACTGTCGACAGCGACCTCGAGCTTTCCCTGCTCACGATAGACCACTCCCAGATGATTATGTGCAATCGGATTTTCGGGCTGCTGACGGAGGGCTTGTTGAAAGCTGGCGAGGGCCAATTCCAGTTGCCCTTGATCCTTGAGCGCTATCCCCAGATTCAAACGGGCTTCCACAAAATCGGGCTTCAGTTGCAACGCCTGTTGATACGCGTTGACCGCATCTTCGATCTTGCCCAGCGACGTATAGACGTTTCCCAGATTCCCGTAGAAGGCCGCCGCCTTGGGATTCAACGCAATGGCTCGGTTGATGCAGTCCGCCGCCACTTCATGTCGGCCCGCCTGCGATGAGGCCACCCCCAGCAAGTGCCAGGCGTCGGCCTGTTTGGGTTCCGCCTGAAGGATCTGCCGGTACAACTGCGCGGCCTGATCCAGACGGCAGGCCTGATGATGCTGAACAGCTGACGCCAGAATTTGAGAGGTAGTTGCCATGCGCGCGATTATGACAATCCGGCAAAAACAGGACAAGAATGAAAGTCGTTGATCGCTCCGTGATCGACACGCATTCGCAGTAGCGAGGTGAAATAAGATTTAGAACTGCTAACAAAACGTCCAGTTGATCATGAAGATTTTGAACCACGAATCACACAAATGACACGAATCGAAATTCCGAAAGTTGCCTGTATACGAACTGCGATCCGTATTCCAAATTCGTGTCATTCGAGTTATTCGTGGTAAAAAAAGTCTACTCACTGAAGATGGCAAGCGACGGGTTCCAGGTTTTGATAGGCGTTCTTAAGAGTCGAAGCGGATTCGGTGCTATCAGCCGGCACGCGCCAGCGTCCGGTTCCTTTCGTAGGATAGGCATCCTGCCTGTCATTCCTAAAAGTGACAGGCAGGATGCCTATCCTACGGAACCGTAGGCTAGCGCCCAGCGGCTGATTGGTCGAACTCTCTCTGACCATTTCCTTACGCGCACACGGCTACCGCGAATGCGTTTCGATCGCGGAGCGATCAACGACTTTCATTCACTCCATTCCAACCCGTCCGGCAACTTCATCGCAGTATATTCAAAGTGCAGCACACGACGCCGACAAGGCTGCGTTGCCGCCGCCGAACTGTGCAGCAGCAACGGTCGCAAAAAGAGGGTATCACCGGCTTGAGCGACACAAGTCACCGCGGGCACCGTCGTTCGCCAGCGTTCGACATCAGCATCGGCCAATCGCCCTTGGGCATGACTGCCGGGAATGACTTTCAACGCCCCATTTTCCGCTGGGCAGTCATCGAGATGCACGCGTACTGCGAGAATCTGTTCCATGACTTTAGAGGGCGGCTGGACGTGTGGCACACCATCCTTGTCGGACCAGGCGTCGTAGCCGGGAATAGATCGACGCTCTCGTACCGCGATCGTGATATCTTGATGCCACGGCACGGCCCAATTGGCCTGTTCGGTCTTGTCGAACAAGATCCCCTTCACCGGCTTCGCATCCGGGCCGAGGATCGATCTCACGCGGTCGAGGATGATCGCAGATGAAGCCAACTCGCGCGCGGCGGGCATCAACTGCAACAGATTTCGCAACCCATACGCACTCCCGCGGCGCGATCGGGCCTGCGGGTTCTGCACTGCCAAATCGGCCGCGATGCGCAACGAATCCAGATCAGCCGGATCAATCAGTCCGGACAACAACGCCCATCCGAACTCGTTGATTTCGTCCCGGTACATGCGCAACATCCCGCGAGATACTATTTCTTCTTCGCCAGTATCTCATGCAACACGCGCGGCGGCGACATCGGCAACTGCGTCATCCGCACTCCGATCGCATTGTAAATCGCATTCGCGAGGGCAGCCGGCGGCGGCACGATGGGCACCTCGCCAACACCGCGGACTCCATACGGATGACCGGGGTTCGGGACCTCGACGATGATCGCTTCAATCATTGGCAGATCGAGACAGGTCGGCATGCGGTAGTCCAGGAACGTGGAGTTGCGCATCACGCCACTCTGGTCGTAGAAGTACTCCTCATTGAGACCCCAGCCGATGCCCTGTACCGCACCACCCTGAATCTGTCCTTCGACGTACGCGGGATGAATGGCGGTTCCCACGTCCTGAGACGCGGTATACCGCAGAATGGTCACCTTGCCGGTGTCGGGATCGACTTCCACGTCCACACAGTGAGTCGCAAACGCACCACCCGGGCACTGCGGATCCGCTGAGCCGCGACCAACGATCGGTTCGCCGTGCTTGCTGCTTTGAATCACCAGATCCTTGAAGCTGATTTGCTTACCGCCAGGCCCTGTGACTCCACCGTTTTCGTACTTCACTTGATCGGCCGGGACTTCCCACAACGTAGCCGCTCGCTGACACATCTGGCGGGCGATATCGAGCCCCGCCTCATAGGCTGCCCAACCGGTCGCGAACGTCACGCGGCTACCGCCCGTCACGTCAGTATAGCCGACGCTGTCAGTATCACCGACGCTCGGCATGACTTGATCGACGGGGATGCCCAGCGTCTCGGCAAACTGCATCGCAATACCCGTCCGCGAACCACCAATGTCGGTGGAACCTTCCACCAACCCGACGCTGCCGTCGAAGTTGACCGTCGCGGTCACGGCCGACTTCAAACCACAGTTGAACCAGAAACCCGACGCAATCCCGCGCCCCCGATTCTTGCCCGTCAGCGGGGTCTTCCAGTGATCGCTGTTCTTGATTGCTTCGACCGATTCGATCATGCCGATCAGCGGATAGACCTGCCCGTCGATCCGCCGAGTCCCCTCGACCGCGGCATTCTTCAGACGGAACTCCATCGAACAGATTTTCAATTGTTCGCAGAGCTCATCGACGACCGTTTCGGTCGCCATCGCGGCGTTCGTCGCCCCGGGGGCTCGATAGGCATTCGTACGCGGCTTGTTGACGCAGACATCAAAGCCATCCACCTTGCCATTCGGGATGTCATAGCAGGCGAAGACACACATCGCACCAGCACCGATCGGCGAGCCCGGATAGGCACCGGCTTCGTAGGCCATGTAGGCTTCCGCAGCAGTGATCTTGCCGTTGGCATCCGCGCCCATCTTGACGCGAATGTACGAACCAGGCGTCGGGCCGGTTCCTTCGAAACAATCGGCCCGGTTCATGATGATCTTGACCGGCCGGCCCGTCTTCTTCGACAAAATGGCTGCGACCGGTTCCAGGTACACCGAGACCTTGCCACCGAATCCGCCACCGATTTCCATCGGAATGACTTTGACGTTACCGACCGGAATATGACACAGTTCCGCGACTTGCTGGCGAGCGGTGAACGACCCCTGCGTGCTGCACCAGACTGTGACTTTGCCATCAGAATTCCACATCGCCGTGCCGTTGTGGGGCTCGATGTACCCCTGATGCACGGTCGCCGTGTTGAACTCGCGTTCGACGATCACCTTGGCCGCTTTAAAGCCCGCTTCGAGGTCCCCTTTTTCAAATCGGAAGTGCTTGGCAACATTGCTGAGCTGCTTGGTTTCTTCACCCAGCGAATTCGTGTAGACGTTATTGTGCAGCAAGGGCGCGTCGGGCTTCATCGCCTCGGGGGCGGTGAGGACCGGCTTCAGCAATTCGTACTCAACCTTGATCAGCTTGCATGCATCTTCGGCAATGTTAATCGTGTCGGCCGCCACTGCCGCCACCGCATGGCCGCGATACAGGGCTTTCGGCCCGGCGAGCGTATTGTGTCGCAAATGCTGGAGATTGACCGCGCCTTCGCCGAGTTCCGCGATCTTATTTTCCGCATCGGGAAAATCATCCACGGTGACGACGGCATGCACACCCGGCAGCGCCAGGGCCGCCGAATAATCAATCGACTTGATGTTGGCGTGAGCGTGCGGGCTGCGGAGCATCACACCGTACAACATGCCGGTCAGACGGATGTCGCCGCCGTACTTGGCTCGTCCGGTGACTTTATCCACGCCATCATGGCGAATGGGGCGAGTTCCAATGACGGTGTATTTTTTGCCGGGAGTGGCTTCGGTTGTCGACATATTGGTGTTCTCGCAGAACGGGTGACAGTTTTGATTCTCAGGCGAGCGTCCGGCGTAAGCCGGATAGTTTTTATACGGTTTCGGTCATCTGAAAATGCGTAACCAAACCGTGCCTGGTACGCAGAATTCCTCGTCTCCCTTCGTGTCCTTCGTGACCTTCTGTTAGAAGAAAAAGATTAGAACAGAAGGTCACAAAGGACACGAAGAAATTTCTGTTGATCAGACCTTGGCTTCGCTACAGCAACCGCTCATCTTGCCGGCCGCATCTTGAACCGCTCGGACAATCTTATCGTACCCTGTGCAGCGGCAGAGATTACCCGCCAGATAGAACCGGATATCGTGTTCGCTGGGATTGGGATTCTCTTCAAGGAGCGACTTGGCCTGCATGATGAATCCCGGGGTGCAAATCCCGCATTGTAGAGCGGCATTATTCA
>JAQGHS010000855.1 GCA_028291605.1 Planctomycetaceae bacterium
TGTTTGATGTGTCGTTGACCTTGCCGGCCGAATGGACCGTGACCGATGTCCTCGTAAATCAGCAGCGCATCACCTGGGAGACTGTACCGCAAGAAGCCGGAGTCCACATGCTGCGGATCCCGTTTGACAACCCGCTCCCTGCCGATCAGCCGGCGATCATTCAACTCTCCGCACACCTCGATCCCAAGGATTGGCCGCTGGAAGAGGGTTCGACGACGTTCCCGCTGCCTGAGGTCCGGGTGTTGCAATCGAATGCCGTGGAAGGCGCCGTGGTCGTCGCCGCCGAGCGGGATCTCGATGTCCAACCGCAGGATCTGAAGGGACTCGCCCCCACGCTCCTCGATCCGGCCTTGTCGGCGCGGCTGAGTTACGAGTATCAGGACACGCATTACAGCGGGAAAATCCTGGTCCTGCGAAAACCCACGCGGATCTCAGCCCGGACCCTGGCCTTTCATCGGCTCGATAAGGAGACGTTCCTCAGTCACCTGGAAGCCCGCCTGACGGTCGAGGGAGGCGGCGTGAGAAAGCTGCTGGTTTCTCTGCCGGAAAGTGCGGGGACCAATCTGCGTTTTGAGCTGGCTGGAGGGAACGCACGGATCGTCGAACAAACGACCGATGTCCCGGCAGATGGACGGCGAATCTGGACCCTCGAGCTGGATCAGCGCGCCTATGGTGAGATCCTGTTATTGGTCGATGTCTCGCAGCCGCGGAAAGACGCGAAAGAGTTCGCCCCTCCCGCCATGCAGCTCATCGGTGCGGAACGTGAAACGGGGCAGATCGCGTTCGAAGCCGAGCCCGATCAGCAGCTTGATATCGTTGCGAAGGATGCCGCTGGTGTGGCCCTCGCGGATGTCGATCCGACCGATTTGACCGTATCCACGGGCTATGACCCGAAAGAGCGGATTGTCGCTGCCTATAGCTACGTCCTGCCGGGATATCAGTTGAAGTTGACCGAACGGCGCTTCGCCCGCATGGCCGTTCCGACGGCGATTTGTGATCACCTCAATCTGGTCAGTATCCTGGGGGAAACCGGCGAACTGCAGCACGAGGCGACGTTCCAGATCCGCGCGGTCGGCGTGCAGAGTCTCCAAGTCACACTGCCGGAAAAGGCTCAATTGTGGGCCACGTTGCTGGACGATGCCCCGATCGAAGTCCGCCGGACCAAGACCGCCTACTTGATTCCGCTGAAGGCCAATGCCGCGGACCCCAATGCCGTGGAAGATCCCAGCCGCGTGCGAACATTGAAACTCTACTATCGCACAGAAGTCGGTCCGCTGACCGCTGCGGGAAGTATCCGGCAGACGCCACCGGGAATCTCGGTACTCAACGGCGATGGAACTCAGCAGCCATTGGAGATCCTGCAACAGATCTGGACCGTGCATCACCCCGAGCAAACCGAATTCGTCGCCGACCCCGGCAGTTTCATCGCGAGCGAGCAGCATCTGCGGCTCAGCGTGCTGGGTGATCTGCTGCGGAGCTTTCAAGTGGATTCACCCCGCAATCTATTTTGGAAAGCGGTCACATTAATTATGACCACCGGAATTATCTGGGTCCTGGGAATGATCTGGCGACGTTCGGGAGCGAAGGGCCTATTTGCCCTGACTATTGTCTTGTTCTTTGGCGCTTTCATTAGCAGTTTTCTGCTGTTGATCACAGCTTCCGAAGCCCCCAAATCAGCTCTTGGTCCTGCCGGTACCGTTACCGTTACTGAGACCTTTCACGACAGCTCAAGTCTTGAGGTGGCGGCGGCGCCCAAAAGCGCATTCCCGACCGCCAACAGTCAGTTCGGTGACGCGGGCCAGATTCAGGGTCCTGAACGTAACCTGCCCACGCCCGTTACCGCTGCCCCCGGATCCGAACTCGAAGATTTAAAGAAATTGGATGAAATGCAGGCCGATACGGCGGCGGTGATGGAAAAAGCAGCCGAGGACGCGCCAGCGGAAGCCAAGCCTGCAGACTTGTCACAGTCGGAAGGGGTTAAGAAAGAAGGCGGAAAAAAAAGTAGTAAAGACGGTCTCCTGGGGCACGTCGATTCCAATGAGCAAAGTGCGATCCCGTTTGACGATCGAGCCCCGATCCGGAACAAGAATCCGGGGTTCATTCCCAGGAGACAAGAGTTGGCTCAACAAGCAGCTCAACCCGGTGCTCCGGGCAAGCCGCAGGATGCCGCGAACGGCCAGAAGCCGGCGGCTGATGATCCCTTCCAGCCGCCGCCACCCGGACAGCAACCCGTGGGCGCGGCTCCAAAACAACCTGTGGCTTTGGGCTTAACGGAGTCCATTTCGGGCAAGGCCGTATTGTCACTCGCCCTGAGTCTCGAACCGCCCGCGGGGTCCCGGTCTGCGACCTACACCTATCGGGGCAGGCTCCAAAAAATGCCCCCCGAATTGGTGATTTCCTATCAGAATCGAGCCCGCTTGTCGTTCGTCATGTTAGTCGTCCAGATGGTCGTGATTTTGATTTGCTGGTTCTCTCGCCAACGGGCCCTCGCCGTACGCGGTTTGATTCTGGCCCTGGGGATTGGAGTCCCACTGGCTTTGATGACCGTCGTCCCGGAAGCCTCGCTGCCGTTCCTGGATGGAGTTCTTGGTGGGACGGTGCTGGGGGCCGTGCTGTGGATGATCATCGCCCTGTGTCAGTGGTTGAGTTCGCCACAGTTGTGGAATCGGTTGAATAGCCCGTTGGTGACGTCAGTCGCGATTTTGTTGGTACTTAGCTGCTCATCGCTTAGCGTGTGGGCTGCAGAGAAACCGGAAGATCCCTCGGCGGCAAAGCAGAGAAATCAAGTAATTGCCGAGAAAATCGCGAAGGCGCTCCGCACAGCTGGACTCACTGGATATGCCATCGAAGTCGAGTTCAAAGAAGGCAATGCCACGTTGATCGGTAAGGTGCCGACAACCAATGAACGCGACGTGGCGATCGAAGCGACCCGCGGTGTGACGGGCGTGTTGACGATTGTCAATCGACTTACCATCGAGGAGCCATCGAAATCCGATGGAGATCCGAAGGTTGCGCGGCCCGGGAAGGCAATTCAACAGGCAGCAGAGAACGATGACCTGGTTATTCCATTCGATACAGGAACCGATCCGCTGAAATCGAACCGGGTATTCATCCCCTATTCGAAATTCGTCGAACTCTATCGACAAGCTCATCCGGAAGAGCCCGAAGTCAAAAACTCGCCCGTCGGAGGAACTATTTCTGAAGCACTTTATGCCGCGGAACTCATTCCGGCCGCAGCCGGCAAAAAAGCGGCCATCAAAGTTACCGGACGATTTGCTTGTTACAGCTTCCGCGACTCGCAGGTGACCTTGCCGCTGCCATTGGGGAAGGTCGCTGTGGTTGCAGCACAAGTCGACGGAACCGCCGCGCCCTTGGTTCCTTGGACCGATTTGACTCCGTTGGCCGTCGTGATCTCGAAACCCGGTCTGCATGTGGTCGACCTGCAGTTTACGGTGCCCGTGCAGTTGACTGGTCCGGCGGGAGTGTTTTCTCTCGCTCTGACCGAAGTACCGTCAGGTCTGATGCGCTTCAAGGTTCCCGCGGGCGAGTTGAACTTCCGCGTGAATGGCAGCAGCGGGGCCTTTCGACGAGTCGGTAAAGACGCCGCTGCTGAGTTGCTGATTCCCGTTGCGGCGGGTGGAGCGTTTCAAGTCAGTTGGCAGCCTCGGCAGAATCGGGCAGATGTCGCGGGCGTGGTGCATGTCGAATCGACGTCGGCGTTCATTCTGTCCGAAGAGGGGCCGCGGTTGTTGTCCCACTGGATCTATCAGGTCCGGCAGGGATCCCTCGCCGAAGTCTCCTTCTCGCTGCCCGAGGAATTGGGCGTTCGCAAAATTGAAGGTGAGGACGTCGGCGGCTGGGAAGTCGGAGGCGAAGGAGAAGCTCGCCAGTTGAAGATTTTCTTACGCCGCAAGGTGGAAGACGCGACCCATTTGAAATTTGACCTGTTTCTCAAGCAGGCGGCTGATGATCTGGAGACGACCTATGTTGTGCCGCAGTTCGCACCGCAAAATATCACGCGCGAGACCGGTACGCTGGCTGTCCTGGCTGAGAAACAATTCTCCGTCCGCGTGGGCGATATCTCGGGCCTGGCCCAGATCGAACCGCAACAGGTACCACTGGCGCGGCTTGGTGAACTGAGTTCCTCGCCGACACTCGCCTACCGCTTTGCCAATCGGCCTTATCAGTTGCAACTGGTCGTCGGTCGCCGGCAGCCCCAATTAAAAGTCACCGGTCGTCATTTTGCCCAAGTCGATCCTAGAAAAATTCAGCAACAGAATCGATTCCAGTTCCGGCTGACGGGTGCTCCGCGGGCGAGTGTGACCATCATCCTGCCGCAAGGCTACTTGTTGCAGGACGTGCAGGCCCCCGAGGTCGCCGAATGGCATATTTCCGGTCGCGAAGATTCCGCCGACATGGATGCCGAGGCCATGCTGCACCTGGAGTTTGCTGCTCCCCGCGTCGGTAACTTCGATGTCGTGGTGACCGGAAAAACGTTGCGACAGCCTGATAACCTCAAGGCGGAAGTCTCGCTTCCCTATCCTTTGGAAACGGATGAGCTCGACACGCAGTTATTGACGACGCTTGACGCCATCTACACCGGGTCGGCCACGATGCTCGACAACTGGAAGTCGATCGATCCCGCCGAACTCGCGCGGTTGTTTGTGCCGGGGGGGACCGCGCCGAATCAGCTCGGTTTCAGCAGCCAGGCCCCGGCCCCGGCCCCCGTTGCGTTTGATTTGCATCAGGCCTTACCGCGACTCAGCGGGCAGGTCCTGTCACTCGTCACTGTGGAAGAGGACTCGCTGGAATATCTGTTTGCTCTGCAATGGAACATCAGCACGGCCGGGGCCGATTCGTTCGTCTTTACGACGCCGGAATGGCTGGCCGGGAAGCTCGATTTCCCCGAGGGCAACGGGCCACGTCGCCGCGGTGTCACGCAGGAACCGACCGGTGACGGCCGGACTCGATGGACGATTACCCTGGAAGATCCCCAGCGCGAACGGTATTTCATCGTCGCCCGGGCTGTGCTGCCGCCGTCGGCGAAGGGAGAAGTGACGGCCCCGGGTTTCGTTCTGGAACAAGTCCTTCCGGGTCAGGACCCGCCGCAGATCAATCCGCTGGAGACTCAGACGCAGTTCGTCGTGTTGGTGAATCAATCGCAAACTCAATTGACGTCGGTGGCACCCGACTCGGTGGAGACCATTCCCGCCGAGGACCTGACCCGGGCCATCAAGATTCGCCAGGACTTGATCGATCAAGCTGCGGAAATCGTCCGCGTGCGCACCGTGGGAGCAGGCGTGGTTTGGAAACAGCAACGCTTCCAGGCCGAGCAGTTGCTGCCCGCAGCCGTCAATCTGGCCCATCACGTCACGGTGCTGGCACCGGATGGCAGTTGGCGCGAACAAGTCACCTACCGCATGCGAAATCGCAAACGTCAGTTCCTGGCAGTCAAGCTGCCCGAAGGTTCGCAAGTGCTGTCGCTGTTCGTGAAGGGCCAGCCGGCACGGCCTGTCTTGCCGGCGAAAGCCACTGGCTACACCTTGATACCGCTCCCCAAGACGGTCGAAGGGGATTTGTCATTTGACGTGCAGTTGGTCCTGGCCGGGCAACTCAGCACCGGGCCTTTGCCGCGCAACTGGGGGCTGTCTCGCCAGCAGATCGACATTCCAATTCCGTCGGTCGTGTCGCCGGAAGAAAGCGCCGAGTATGGCATTGCAGTCTCGCAGACGACATGGACCCTCTACGCGCCAAAAGATCTCGATATCGATGTGTTGAAGCGATCCTCGCTGACCAACGTCAACGAAGTCACGGAGACCCTGCAACAGCTAGATCAAACGGTTTCTGTGCTGAATGATGCGGCCGAGCTGATTGCCGTCAACAGCAACACTTATAACCGTCGCGCTCAGGCGCAGTCTCTGAATAATCTGAAGCAGTTGGGACCGCAGTTGAAAGCGCTGGCCAGTACGAGTATCGCCACCAATTCGGCGGAATTGGCCAAGCAGCAGGAATTGCAGAAGCGGGCCACCCAGTTGGAGCAATCGATCACTAGGTTGTTCATCACCAATAACGAACAGGGCCTGTCGATTCAGGACGACGGTGCTGGCAATACGACCGTCATCGATCAGCGGGGCGACAAGAGTGGCCAGAAGGGGCGCATCAGCGAGTTCTACGCGGACAACCCGAATGCTGTGGCAGGAGGTACTTTAACAAGCGATGTCGGACAACTAGTGACGCCCGAAGGTGGCAAGGTTCCCAAAGGCCAGAAGGGGAACGTGGATCGCGACAACCTGCGCGGGCAGAATCAGTCCCAAGTTCGCGAGTTGGCTGCAGAACAACAAAAGCGGATCATTGTGCAGGAGGAAGAAGGGGAACTCCCGAACGGCGAGGCGCAATCCAAGCCCAAGTCTTACGAATTTGCCCAGCCGGCCCAGAACTTTAGTCGCATCGCAGGGCCGGTCGGGCAAATGGCGCAGCCCGGACAGATGGTTAATGGTCCTGGTTCCGGCACGGCTCCCTTCCCGGCAGGGCCGCCCCGCGACTTGAATCGCAGAGGGGACTACCCCAAGCTCGGTACGATTGTCGGGCAAGAGCGTCAACTTCAATTCAGCAATGACCTTCAAGTTCCCTACAGGAACCCGAACGCACGCCTGGATCTCAAGGGGGGAACTGATCAAACCTATGGCATAAGAGATGGCGTCAACAGCAGAGGTCTTCCCCTGGATGGAGTGCAGGCCGAACAGCGGAAGCAGTCTGGTCGGCAACGCGGGACGAAAGACAAAGACGAGCTGAAGGATCGCAAGGAAGAGGGCTTCCTCGGTCAGTTGGATTCGGTGGAATGGTCGGCGATTCCCTTCGATGATCGCAATCCGATCGCCTATGGCAAGAACTGGCAGGAACTGGCCCGTGGTCGTGGCGGCATGGGCATGGGAGGTGGTGGCTTGGGCGGCATGGGTGGTGGCGGCAATGCGTTGCCAGGTTGGACTGCCAGTGGCGGGCTTTCGTTGCTGATTGAAATTCCGACCGACGGGAAAGTCTACAGCTTTTCCAAGCTCAGCGGCGGAGCCAAACTGGGTCTGGCCGTGAGACCGCATCAGACCTGGCAATTTGCATTGGGGCTGGTGTGGACCCTGACGTGGCTGATCATCCTGGTGGTAATTGCCTGGACCCTCAGCCGCCCGCGGGCCGTGGCCGCGTTGTGTCGGGAGGCGCCGTGGATCCTGGCTGCGTTGGGCTTGGTGACCTTCTTCCTGGTGCGGTCTGGTTCGGGCGCGGGCATGGCCCTGTC
>JAQGHS010000856.1 GCA_028291605.1 Planctomycetaceae bacterium
GCAGAGCACTTCAACCAACGATGCGGCCGAACCATCGGGAGTCGTGGCCAGGAAGAACTTGCCTTCATCGGTCGCGTTGTCGGCGCGCTTCGTGGCAGCCTTCAGGCCAGCCTTGCGCAGAATCTCAATTGCCAGAGTTTCGTCGCCGTTCGCTTCGGTCAGCGCCCGCTTGCAATCCATCAGCGGCAGGTCAGTCTTGGCTCGCAGCGCACGAACGGCTTCCGCGGTAATTTCGGCCATTGCACATTTCTCCTTCTCGGACTGGGATCAGAGCCAATTTCTTTTAAGATGCCCGACCCCGCGATTATGTTCATAGTGCGTTCCATTTGGAACGCCTCTTAACAATACAGAATCAATTGGACAGGCCATGGTTCGGAGGCCGTCCCGTCGCGGACGCTACCAGCGTCCGTGAATCCATTCATTCAACAGGTCACGCGAAAGACCATACCGACGCTAGCAGCGTCGGCCACGGGCGATGGAATTCTCTCGTCAGCCGCTCTGCATCCATAGGGATACAGAGCGACCTTCTGAGATAATTAACCAGGATCACGCCGATCAAACTCCATGATTCCAACTGCGGTCACAAAACCGCCATTGAAAATCAGAGTGACGGGACGGGAGCCGGTTCCGGTGCCTTGTCTTTGGCTTCTTGCGGCAGTTTCGATTTGCCTTCAATGATGGCATCGCCCAACTGTTGCAGAATCAAGTCGATTGAGCGGATGCTGTCGTCGTTGCCGGGGATCGGCAGGTCGACCATATCCGGATCCGAATCCGTATCGATCAATGCGACGACCTTGATACCCAGAATCCGAGCTTCACGAACGGCATTGCCTTCCTTTCGCGGATCGACCACCAGCAAGGCTTCGGGCAGGCGATTCAAATCTCGCATGCCGCTCAGATTGCGGTGAATCTTCTTAAATTCGCGGTGCAACGTCGACTGACGCTTCTTGGAGTAGGTCTGAATGGCGCCCGTCTTGTCGAGCGTTTCCAGCTCTTCGAGTCGCTTCAGGCGGCTGCGAATGGTGCGGAAGTTTGTCAGCGTGCCACCCAACCAGCGTTCCTTAACGTACGGCATGCCGCAGCGTTCGGCGACTTGCTGGATCGGGTCGGCGGCCTGTCGCTTGGTGCCGACAAACAGGATCAAGCTGCCCTGCGAAGCGACCTGTGACAGGTACTTCTTGGCACGCAGCAAACCGCGGACGGTTTCCTTGATGTCGATGATGTGAATGAGATTGCGCTTGCCGTGAATATACGGCCGCATCTTCGGGTTCCACCGGCTCACGCGGTGACCAAAGTGTACGCCTGCCTCAAGAATGTCCTTAATTACGATCTCTGCCACGAGTGCGTTCTCCTATCCCCGATGAAGCTCAGGGAGCCGCGAAGCCAAAAAGTGTCCCGAAACTGAAATAGCCCAGTCCAACAGGAACTGGGCACAATGATCCCGCGGGATTGCGAGATGTGTGAATCTTAGCGGCAACTAGCCCTCCTCGTCAAACGTAGCCCGACTCTGGAGAGTCAGACTACCGCGCCTTCCGCTCCTCTTCTCTCATCTGTTGCTGCAACCGGCGACGTTCCTTCTTACTCAGCCCCTTAAATTCGCCGGAATCGTTGTCGTCGGAATCATCAGCATCTCCGGAGTCTTCCGCAGCGTCGAAGCGATAGTTTTTCTGTTCCGCCCCTGATTCTGCGGTTCCCGATTCGTCTGACTCGGTGCCCTCGTCGTTTTCCCAACCCTCGGATTCATCCGCTTCCGCCGCATCTTCAGCGGTCTTGCTGCGACGAGTTGTTTTGCGGGCGGTTGCGCGTTTTTTGGTGGTTGTGGCAACCGCCCGCTTTTTCCCGCGTTTCGGTTTGCCGTCGTCCGCTTCTTCGGAGTCATCTGCAGACGTCCGCCGCGACCAACTCAACATGCTGAGCCAACGTCGAGGGGGCTGAGTCTCGTCCACTTCGGCTGCAATCGCGGATTTTGCCGCACGGCGTTTGATCAGCGGCGGTTCGGCGGAGAACAACAAGACGTAGCGGGCATGTAGTGAAGTACTGAGGAACAAGCTGGAGTGCCCCAGCAGTTGAAACAACGCGGCTAGTAGCACGGAGAGCTGCGCGGGACACACCTTGGGCCAAAACTCTTGCTGACACAGGACACCGGCCACGGCCATGTACCAGCCTCCGGCGGCCAGAAACAAGAAATGCCCGGAGCGGTCGGTGCGTAATTCGGGTTCGAGTCTTAATCCAATTCCCCAACCCCACGCGACCGCCGGCAGCAACCAGCACCACAGAGCCGCGCCGTTGGTTTTCCAGCGAATATGAAACAGAACGGTTTCACTCAGAGCAACATGGGCCTGCGTTGCTACGGCAAAGCTAAAGAACAACCAAGTCGCTGCGGCCCAGCCCCAGATGCGGTAGTTGCCGTGAAAATCTCGCTCACTGCGTGACCGGGCCCACAGGATTAACGCCGCTCCCTGGGCTGTCGTGAAGAGAACCAGGCTGTAGAGCCAGGTGACGATCGGCGACGAAGTCGTTTTCAGCAATCGAGCTAAACCGGGGCCGTAGTTGGGGCCCCAATCCGGCCAGGTCAATCCGGCCAACAAGACGCCTGATCCGATCAGGGTTCCAACGAACGCGACCGTCCAGTGCTTCCAGGCCGGAGCTGAGATGACGGTTGATGTTGGACAATTGCAGGCAGTCAACTGTTTGGCCTCCGTGCCAGTGCTGGCAAAGAAGCGAAGAAGTGGATCGCCGATGCCCGAGGTTCTGGGCAAAGGTTGCTCGGATCCCTCCGACTCGACTGCCAATCGACGGCGCCGGCGTTCGCCGACCCGTTCCGATCCCGCAAAGCCATTCACGTTCGTGAAATCTGCTAACGAAATTCTCGCCGTGTGTCGCGAAGCTTCCGTGCACTTGCACGCACACCAGACGGCGCTGGACTCAATGGTCTCAAATCGGATCCCTCAGCCCCCCTTGGAAAGAGAATCTTGGCAAAGGATGTCCGGCGAGTGTTTCTGCCGAGGTGTGAGGGCTCAGAGTCAACCCAGATTACAGAGCGAGATATGGTATGACGAGCACTGGCTTGGATGGACTGCCAAACACGCCTTTGCCAGCATTGTCATGGTCTGGTAGTCGGTTCACAACGGATTTGTGCCGTTATGGCAGTTTTCAGGGTGACGCAGGGTAGATGTTGTATGTCGTAAATGGCAGTGTTGAGTTGGGTGTTTGACGCAATCTTGATTCGTAAGTTATTTATTTGTAGATATTTGTGTTGTTTTATTGAGGGCATTGATCCAGGCTTCTAGTGTGTTGGTTGATCAAAGACATGATTGGCACGCTCGTTGCTTAATACCGAAACGGCAGGTTTGAAAATGTCAGCCGAGCTGAGTCGAGCTCAACGGTTGCCGGTCGTTGTGTCAAAATGGCATGGTCGGCAATAGATGTGTTCGCCATCAGAAAGCGGCTTTTGTCTTACAGAAAACGCATTGTTACAACGGAGAGAAGATCATGGTTTGTCGCACCCCAGTTCCCGCCGGTTTGTGGAGCCCGTTCCGAGACTTGGTTCGTTTGCAGGGCGATTTGGGCCGCCTGTTGGGCGAGCCGTTACGGACGCAGAAAGTCCCCGATGGTCCAGCGTTTAACGTCTGGAAGAGCGAAAACGGGGCATGTATTACTGCCGAATTGCCCGGTTTGGATTTGGAAAAGCTCGACATCTCGATTGTCGGCGATACCGTCACCATCCAAGGCCAAAAGGCGGTGGAAAACTATCCCGAAGAGACCCGCGTGCAACGTCGTGAACGGTCTTTGGGACAATTTACGCGAACTCTCAAGTTCCCGTTCCGCGTGGACGCCACTCGGTCAGAAGCGAACTACAGCAAGGGGTTGCTGACTGTATCGCTTCCGTCACTCGAAGACGACAAACGCAAGCAGATTCCCGTGAAGTCCGCGTAATACGACGTCTGGAATTTCACGTTCATAATCATGACGACCAATCAGCCGCTGGGCGCTAGCCCACGGTTCGGAATCACAACCGAGTGCCGAGTCAAAGCTGCATTGAACCGGACGCTAGTGCGTTCCGGCTGATATCTCAACATCAACAATCATCATCGATAGGAATTCAGATCATGTCACAGCAATCAGCGAACTGCTGCAAACCACGTCAGGAAGCGACTCCGGCCAGTACGAATGCCGGCGAAACCAGTCCCAGTCCGAAGGTGTTCGTGCCGCAAGTCGATATTCTGGAATCAGAAAACCAAATTCTTCTGTTGGCCGACCTGCCCGGAGTTGACCAGGAAAATCTGGATATCAGCCTCGAGAAGAACGTGTTAACCCTGCGTGGCACCGTGAAGCCGCACGGTCCAGAAGGCTATCAACTGGCCTACGCGGAATACGAAGTCGGCAATTTCGAACGGGCATTTACGGTTTCGAACGACATTGATCGCCAGGGGATTGAAGCCGTGGTGAAGGATGGCGTCCTACGTCTGACCCTACCGAAGGCCAAGCATGCGGTATCGCAAAAGATCGCCGTGAAAACGGCATAATCGAAGTGTGGTGTGTGTGGCAGAGGACCGCAGACAGATCGCAAAGTGCGATGTCTGCGGTCCTTTCGCTTTTGGGCACCCATCCCGCCGCGTTCGCTCCAAATTTCCCCGCTTGACG
>JAQGHS010000866.1 GCA_028291605.1 Planctomycetaceae bacterium
TACATGGCCTAGTGTTTGTGCAAGTTAAAGTGAGCTTTAGACTTCGGATTCGAAGGGGGTCGAGAAATCAGCTCGATCACGATACCCGGAGTGTTTCCGGGAGGCAACCAAGTAGGGCGAGGATGTGCAGAAAACACATCATTTTGCATGAATTTTGGGCGAATTATTGTCAGTAGGATGGCCGCCCCGGCCATCTTGAGCCCGTAACAACCGACGTGGCAGACCATGGAGCCTCGCGAACTTCGCGCAGCGCACGTCACGCTACACTAAATGAAGACGTGCAATTGTTCGTAACTCGTCCGCCTTCCAGAGCTTTACAAATCTTCGTGTCCTTTGTGACCTTCTGTAAAAACACAAAAGGATTTGGAACAGAAGGTCACGAAGGACACGAAGATTTCATAAAGACGAGTGCTGGCTGATATCGCGATTGAGTGGGTTGATCCCTTATTTCCTGGCTCCAACCGATTGCAGGTATTGATAGAAAATGCTGGAAAACGCGAGGGTAATCATACTGTTGGCTACTGGCCTCCGGCTTTTTAGCCACAGAAGAACACGGAAGAAACACAGAAGTCAGGAAGTGGGAGCTGTCCCTTTCTGTGTCATTCTGTGTCATTCTGTGGCTAAATCCCACTCCTTGATCACTTCACCACAGGGCCGACGAATACTCGAACCTGCAATCCGTTAGGGTCAACAGTTTTTCAATGATTTCTGTGTCGGTGACGCGGGCGCTCCGCGAAATTCGCGCGGGCTAATTGTGTTTCTTGTCGAATGTTACGAGCTCAGACGGGTCTGGAGACCCATCCCACGGCTTTTTCGCGACTCGACCTGATTTCCCTATGCTCCGGGTGTCGATTGCTTTAGAATGAATTCATCAACGGTTGTCGATATGGTGTTGTGCCGATGTGCTTTTGTGATGAGCCCGGCATGAGTTCATTTCCAGGATGGAAAGGCTTTTCGATGCCTATGATAGATACTCCGCCGACATCTCGACGTCGCATGCTGCAAGTCAGCCTGGCGGCTGGCGGAGCCGGTCTATCCCTTGGGGATATTCTGCAACTGCAAGCCGCATCACCGGCTGGCGCGAAATCCAAGCAGCGGGCGCCGTCGGATACCAGCGTCATTCAAATCTGGCTGGGTGGCGGGCCGAGTCAGTTCGAGACGTTCGATCCCAAGCCGGATGCCCCCATTGAGTACCGCGGGCCGTACGATGCCATTCAGAGCAAGCTGCCAGGGGTCTTGGTCTGTGAAAAATTCCCGCTGACCGCCCAGGTCCTCGACCGGGCGACGATCATCCGGACGGTTTCGCAAGTCACGACGGACCATTTCAGTGCCGCTCATAAGTTGTCGACGGGCCATCCCAGTGCTGGCGGGAGAAACAATACGCTGCCGTCGTCGGGAGCGCTGGCGTCTCGGTTCCGCGGGGCCGTTAATCCGCAGGTTCCGGCGTATGTGTTGATGTCTGAAGAGCAGACTCGGAACCCCGAGATTTCCACCATCATGGGGTCATCCTTCCTGGGGAGTCAGCACTCGCCATTTACCATCCTGCAGAATCCCTATCAAAAGGCGTTTCAGCCCGATCCCGTGCGGAAGGCCGTTTCGAATTTGAAGCTGGCGGACGACGTGACGTTGGCTCGCGTGGCTGACCGGCGGACGTTGCTGGCGAGCCTCGACCGGTTTGCTCGTGAGGCCGATGCGACGCGGGCGATGGATGGAATTGACGGGTTGAATCACCTGGCACTCGATATGGTGACCAGTGGGGCAGCCCGGCGAGCGTTTGATCTCAACGAGGAATCGCAGACGACGCGTGACCGTTACGGCCGTCATCGCTGGGGCCAGATGGGTTTGTTGGCGCGGCGATTGGTTGAGGCGGGCGTCACGTTTATCACGCTGAATACGGCCCCCGATTCGCTGTGCTGGGACTGGCATCGGAATATCTCGAATGATCATCGTCCGGCGGATGGTTCGGATGGGCCATCACGCGGGTTGGATATTGCGGGCCCGGCACTCGATCAGATGCTGGCGGCCTTGATTGCGGAGATTTACGAACGCGATCTGGATCGCAAAGTGTTGCTGGTGGTGTGGGGCGAGTTTGGCCGGACTCCCCGCATCAATCCGACCGGTGGCCGCGACCATTGGGGCTCGTTGATGAGCATGATTGTCGCGGGCGGCGGCTTGCGAGTCGGGCAAGTGATTGGGACGTCGAGCTCCAAGGGTGAGATCCCGACGAATCGCCCGGTGCCACCGACCGATGTGCTGGCCATGATGTACCGGCATTTGGGGATTGAACTGAATCAACACACCGTGAACCGAGCGGGAAGGCCGATCCCGTTGTTGCCTGATGGAGGATTTATTCCGGAGTTGATTTAAGTAGGACGGGCACTCCTGCCCGTCTGTATTGGTGCTTTGAACTCGCAGACGGGCAAGAGTGCCCGTCCTACAGCAAAAGACTATATAATACGGAGAACCTGCCCCGCCTGCCTGATCCCCGCCTTTTGTCCCACCTGGGTGCTAAATTGATATTCACTATGAGAGTCCTCCGAGTCCGCGCGACAATCCTCTGGCAGGCGATGTGCCTGTTGCTGATTGCTGTTGCGAGTGCGCGCGGAGCGGCTCCCTCCCCCACGTTGACGAGTGTTTTTCCCGCTGGGGGCCAGGCCGGTACCACGGTTCAAGTGACTGTCGCGGGGGGCAATTTGGCGGGTGTGACGACGCTGCGGTGTAGCCTGCCGAATAGTCGCGTTCAGCCGGCTGATGCTAAAGCGGGGCCGAATAAGTTTCTCATCACGATCGCTGCGGATGCGTTGCCCGGACAGTACGAGCTACAGGCGGTGACTGCCAATGGGTTGAGCTCGACGCGGACCTTCGTCGTGGGCAGTAGTCCCGAAGTGCTGGAAGTCGAGCCGAATAATTCGCTCACCATGCCGCAGACCGTGCTGCTGGATTCTGTTGTGAACGGACAGATCGAGCGTGGGGATCTGGAGCACTTCGCGTTCGCCGCTCAACGGGGTCAACGAGTCGTTATTGATTGCCAAGCCGAGCGGATTGATTCTCGATTGCGGGCGGTCCTCGAATTGTATGATTCGGCCGGGAAACGACTCGCGGTGAATCGCGGGTGGTTCGGGGTTGATCCGTTGATTGATTTCACCGTTCCCGCGGATGGAACCTATGTGATCAAGCTGGCCGATCTGGTGTTTGCGGGGAGTCCAGATCATTTTTATCGGCTCTCGCTTTCAACCAAGCCGCGCGTAGCCTTTACGGTTCCGAGCGTTGTCGAACGGGGCAAGGCGACATCCGTGACGCTGCATGGTTGGAACTTAAAAGGAAGCGGTACCGCAGCCACTGAGACGGCCATCGTTGACGGCATCACATTAGATTCGGTTAGTGTGCAGATTTCTCCGCCGACTGATAATCAATTCGAGTCGCTGCGATTGCGTTCGAATCAAGTCACGGTCGATGGCTTTGCGTATCGTGTTCCAGGGACAGACTCTCCGGTGTTGATCGGTCTGACCGATGTGCCGGTGGTGCGCGATCCGGTTGGCAATCAGACGGCCGCGACCGCTTATGCGGTGGCGGTGCCGAGTGAAGTCAGCGGCCAATTGCTGGCGGGCGATGAACAGGATTGGTTTGCAATCACGGCTCAGCGCGGCGAGGTCCTCTGGCTGGAGGCATTTGGCGAGCGAATTGGTTCGCCGGTGGATCTGGACCTCAGTGTGTTTGAGGCCACTGGTGAGACCGAGCTGGCTGCCTTTCATGATGAGTTGCCGGCGCATCAATCGCCGCAGTTTCCGACAAGTCATCTCGATCCGGCGGGCCGCTGGGTGGCTCCGGCGGACGGACGATATCTGGTGCTGGTGCGGAATTTGACTGGCGGGTTGGAAGCGAACCCTCGCCGACAGTATCGCTTGAGTGTCCGCCGCGAGGAGCCGGACTTTCATTTGGTGGCCGTTCCGACGCAAGCCGATCCCGCCGGGTTCAATCTCGGCCGCGGTGGCTCGTGTGTGCTGGATGTGCTGGCGGTGCGACGTCGCGGAATGACCGGCCCGATTCACGTCTCGGCTAAGAACCTGCCGGTGGGGGTAAGCTGCCCCGATATCTGGCTGGGACCGGGAGTCGACTCGGCACCGTTGGTGCTGACGGCCGGGAAGCAGGTGGCTCCGTTTAGTGGCAGGCTGGAATTAGTTGGACACTCTTCGCTGGCGGGATCTCGGCCGGTGCGCAGCGGTGGAATGGTGCTGAAGGGACCGACCGGGGTTTCGAGCCGTATCCAAAGTGACGTGAGTTTCTCGGTCGCGGGCGAGGTTCCGTTGCGGCTGATCGCGGACGGGCATGAGACGAAGAAACATCACCTGTATGGTGATTTAAAGGTCAGGCATTCACCGGGCTGCATTTTGGACGTGGCGATTGAGGTCGAACGCGGGGAACTCGGTCACGAGGCTCCGGTGCGGTTGACGGGGATCGGCGTGCCGGACTTGATCGTGAATCAATCGGTGACGATTCCCGCTGGCCAACATCGCGGGACGCTGAGTTTCTATCTGCCGCCGACGCTCCCTGTGGGGCAATACACTTTGGCCGTGGAAGGTGAGACGACCATTCCTGTCGGGCCGAAGGATGCTATGGGGAAGCAGAAGACGGAGAAGGTGACGGTTGTCAGTAATTCGGTCACGTTTGATGTGCAGCCGGCGGGCTTTGTTGTGGCGGCCGATCCATTTGCTCCGCGGAAGATTCGGCGGGGTGAAGTCGTGCAGTTGGAATACTCGACCCGGCGGACGAATGGGTTTATTGGAAAGATTCACACCGAATTAGATGCTCCTGGCGAGATTGTCGGGCTGCGAGGTCGCGGGGTGACATTCACCGGTCAGACCGAGACGGGGACGATTCAGATTATTGCGAGCGATGATGCTCCATTGGGGGCTCAGCCGTTTTTGAGATTGTATGGGATTGGAGTGGTGGAAGATCAGGCGGTGTTTCACGGCAGTTGTTTTGTGAGTTTGGAGATTGTGGAGTAGGGTCAGTTGCCAGAAGTAATGCTGTAAGATGGGCACTCCTGCCCGTCCTTATACCCTGTGACGGCGATTAGTACAGACGGGCAAGAGTGCCCATCTTACTAGTCGACGAGAGACGATCGCATAATGATAAGAATTGATAGAGCTCGACGCCGACGGCTGCTGCCGCTGATTTGCGGTTGGGTCGTCGCCATGGTCCTGTTGAGTTCATCCTCAAACGCCATCCGTGCGGATGAGCAACAACAGGCGCCGACGGTCTCGTTCTTGAATGATGTCGTGCCGATTCTCACGAAGTTGAGCTGCAATAGCGGTGGGTGTCATGGCAAGGCGACGGGGCAGAACGGCTTTCGGTTGTCGTTGCTGGGGTTTGAGCCGGACTTTGATCATACGGCCCTCTTGCAAGAAGGGCGTGGACGGCGGCTATCAGTGGGCAGTCCCGATCGCAGCCTGTTGCTGATCAAGGCAACGGGACGCGTCCCACATGGCGGCGGCAAGCGGTTGGAGGTGAACTCGGAAGATTTTCAAGTACTGCGGAGCTGGATCCAACAGGGGGCGGTTGGTCCCCGTGCTGATGACCTTAAGCTGTTGCGGATTGCGGTGTCGCCATCGAAACTGGTGCTGCAGCGCGATGCGAAACAACAGTTGCAGGTGACGGCGTATTTCTCTAACGGGACAACTCGCGATGTGACTCGGCGGACGATCTATGAATCGAACATGCCCGAGATTGCGATGACCGACTCCAAGGGTTTATTGACCGTTCAGCCACGTAGTGGACTGTTTGCCATTATGGCACAGTTTGGCGGCGAGATCGATGTCTTTCAGGGGGTGATTCCCATCTCGGACAACGGGCCGGCGGCTGCGGCCGTGGCGGCGATTGCTCCGACCGCTTATCCGGTGATTGACCGACCGTTGTTTGATCAATGGACTCAACTGGGAGTGATTCCGTCGGCAACCGCGGACGATACGACGTTTGTTCGCCGGGCGACGATCGATATCTGCGGGACTTTGCCCACTGCAGACGAGATCGCCGCGTATGTCGCCGATCAGCGGACTGATAAGAAATCGCGACTCATCGACCAGTTGCTGGAGCGGCCCGAGTTTGCCAGCTACTTTGCCTTGAAGTGGGCCGACGTGCTACAGAATCGCGGGGCGGGCTATGGAACCGGCCAGCAGCGGCCGAGTACCACGTTATTCGCGGCGTGGATTCGGGACTCGATTGCGGCGAACAAACCCTATGATCGGTTTGTGTCGGAGATCTTGACCGCCACGGGCAGCCAGGATCGTAATCCGCCGACGTTGTGGTATCGCAATGTGCGCACGACGAAAGATTATGTCGAATCGATTTCACAGGCATTTTTAGGTGTTCGCATCCAGTGTGCCCAGTGCCACCATCATCCGGCGGAACGTTGGAGCCAGGCCGACTACTATTCGCTGGCGGCTGTGTTCGCTCGCGTGGGGCGAAAGGGTGGATTTTCGGATGCCGAGGTTCCAACCGCAGAAACGATCTTCTTGAAGGACGAAGGGAGTATCCTGCATCCTCGTACTGGTGAAGTGATGAAGCCGCGTCCGCTGGGCGGAGCAGACTTCAAACTCACTCGCCTGGATGATCCGCGGCGGGCGTTTGCGAAATGGATGACGTCGGGTGACAACCCGTTCTTCGCACGGACGATGGTCAACCGCATGTGGGGGCATTTCCTGGGGCGCGGCATCATTCATCCGATTGATGATGCTCGGAGCACGAATCCTCCCAGCAATCCTGAGTTACTGAATGCTCTGTCGCGCGACTTCGTGACGAGTGGGTTTGATGTGAAGCATCTCGTGCGTGTGATTACGGGATCTTATGCCTATGGTCTGAGTTCTGTGCCCAACGCCACGAATCGCGAGGACCGGCAGAGCTTTGCCCGGTTCTATCCGCGGCGGTTGAAGGCCGAAGTGTTGCTGGATGGTATTAGCCAGATCCTCGAAGTCCCGACGGCGTTTCCAGGTGGACCGGGGCAGTTTCCCAGCGGAACGCGGGCCATCGACCTGCCGGATGAGAATGTCGCGGCACACTTCCTGGATGTGTTTGGGCGTCCGAACCGAGACTCGGCTTGTGAATGTGAGCGGACGGATGATCCGGCGTTGACTCAGGCTCTGGAGTTGGTGAACTCGAAAGAGATTCAGGGGAAGTTGACTGCTGCCAAGGGGTATGTGGAAAAGTTGGCGGAGAGCAAATCGCCAGTGGATCAGAATGTTCGTGATGTGTTTGTGCGGGTGTTTGGTCGCCGGCCGACCTCAGAAGAGTCGGCGGCGGCCGTGGAGTATTTGGGATCCGAGATGGATCAGAAGGAAGCTTATCGGTCGCTGCTGTGGTCATTGCTGGCATCGAATGAGTTTTTGTTTAATCGATGATAGTCGTTGATCGCTCCGCGATCGATACGCGTTCGCAGTTGCCGGGTACGAATTAAATTAGAGGTTCGAAGGTTGTTGAGGCTCGCTACTGCGAGCGCCGTTTCGATCGCGGAGCGATCAACGACTTTCATTCACTTTGAGGCCGACGTCATGGACACATTTTTCGATAACGATTCGGGACTGAGTCGCAGGAGTTTCCTGCAACTGGGTGTGCCCGTATTGGGACTTGGCCTGGCGGATTTGTTGCGAGTGCGTGGGTACGCTGCCGAAGCGAAGCCCTCAACCAGTAACAAGTCGATCATCGTGATTTGGACGAACGGTGGCCTGAGTCAACAGGACACGTATGACATGAAGCCCGATGCTCCCGCTGAGTATCGGGGGATGTATAGCCCGATCGCGACGACGGTGCCGGGGATTTCGATCACCGAGCGGTTCCCGCTGCAGGCTCAGTTGATGGAGCACATGTCGCTGGTACGGTCCGTACATCATGACAACGGGATTCATGCTCCGTCGGCGCATTGGATGTTGACCGGGCGGTTTGGTCCGACGTTGGCGCGGAGTGCTCCGCAGCATCCGGGTTTTGGGTCGGTGATTTCGCGGGCGCTGGGGGCGCGGGCTCCGCAGATGCCGGCTTATGTGACGGTGCCCAAGTCGGAAGGGTTCGGCTATCAAGGGTCGGTCTACCTGGGTAAGGCCTATGATCCGCTCGAGGCGGGTGCTGATCCAAATGCTAAGGATTTTCAGATCCCGAATTTGACGCTACCCGATGGGTTGAAGCTCAGCAGTGTCGAGAGCCGTCGACGGTTATTAAAAAAATTCGATACTCTGCGTCGCGATGTTGATTCGTCGGGTGTGCTGGAGGGTCTGGATACCTTTAAGGCTCAAGCGCTGGATATGGTGACAGGCGAACGAGTCCGTAAGGCGTTCGACATCAACACCGAAGACCCGCGATTACGCGATCGCTATGGCCGGCACTCGTATGGACAGAGTGCCTTGCTGGCTCGGCGGTTAATTGAAGCGGGGAGTCGCTGCGTCACGGTGAATACCAGTTACTGGGATCATCACGACGGGATTGAGAAGAGCTTGGAGTCGCAACTGCCGCCGCTCGATAGCGCCATTGCTGCACTGATTGCGGATTTGAAAGAGCGGGGGATGCTGGATGATGTGTTGGTCTTCTGTGCGGGCGAATTCGGCCGGACTCCGCTGATCAACGGGCATGCCGGGCGCGATCACTGGGCGAATTGTTTCTCGGTGATGTTGGCCGGAGGTGGGCTGAAGGGGGGCCAGATCATCGGCGCCAGCGAGAAACGGGGCGGCGGGGTGTTTGAGCATGGTGTGACGCCGTTTGATTTGCTGGCCACGATTTATCATACGCTCGGTATTCCATTGGAAACACATTACAATGATGGGAATGGCCGGCCGACAAGTATTGTGGATGCGGGACAGCCGATTCGGGAATTGATTTGATCCACACAAGCTCGAAGCGCAAGCGAGTGCGTTTCGATGAAGGCCACCAAGGATGCACTCGCTTGCGCTTCGAGCTTGTATAAGTCGATACTTGACGGGAAGCCTCGACCATGAACGCACCAATCAACCATCAGCACCGCATCGGGTTGACGCGCCGTGAGATCTTGCAGACAGGGTACTCCGGCCTGCTGGGTCTCGGTTTGCCGGCGTTGCTGGCGGGGCGAGCACAATCGGCCAAGGCGGGCGATGCGGCGAGTGTGCGGACTCCGAAGTCGGTGTTGATCGTCTTCTTGACGGGAGCCTGCAGTCATCACGATACGTTCGATATGAAGCCCGATGCTCCCGCGGAGATCCGGGGGGAGTTCAAGCAGATCTCGACGTCGATTCCCGGGTATCAGATTTGTGAGCATCTGCCGGAACTGGCGAAGCGGGCCAACAAATATGCAGTGCTGCGAACGCTCTCGCACAATGACAACAACCACTTGATGTCGACGCACCACGTGCTGACGGGTGAAGTTCAGCCCGGAGCGTTTTTTGACAAGGTGGCGTCGCGGGACGACTGGCCCTGCTATTCCAGTGCGCTGTCTTACCTGCGTCCACGAACTGATGGCGTGCCGAGCGGCGTTAATCTGCCGACGTTTCTAGTGGAAGGACCGCTTACCTGGCCCGGCCAGCATGCCGGATTTCTGGGACAGAACTTTGATCCGTGGCAGATTACCGGTGATCCTCAGTCGCCCGACTTTCGAGTTGATGCCCTGACCTTGGCGCCGGGAATTGACGTACCGCGTCTGGATCGTCGGCAGTCGCTACTGGTCGATGTGAACCGCCAGCAGTCGCAATTGTCGGAGGTGGCCCAGTCGCTGCGCTTGCAGAATGATCAGCAGGTCGCGTTTTCAATGCTGACCTCCAGCAAGCTGTCGCAGGCCTTTGAATTGAAGCGTGAGACCGATGCGGTGCGAGATCGTTACGGCCGCAATACGACCGGGCAATCATTGTTGCTGGCTCGGCGGTTGATTCAGTCGGGGGTGCCCATCGTGCAGGCGAATATCGGCCGCGTGCAGAATTGGGACAGTCATGGGGCGATCTTCCCGACGCTGAAGGATCGCTTGCTGCCGCCGCTGGATCGGGGTGTGTCGGCTCTCTTGGACGATCTGGATTCGATGGGTCTGCTGGAGGACACTCTGGTCATGATGCTGGGTGAGTTCGGCAGAACTCCCAAGATCAATGCCGGGGCCGGCCGAGACCATTGGGGGCCGTGTTTCTTCGGTCTGTTTGCGGGGGCCGGGGTGCGCGGCGGGCAGGTGATTGGCCGCTCGGATGAATCGGGTGCCTATCCGGCAACGCGTGCGTATTCGCCGAATGATCTCGGGGCGACCGTTTATCATTTGCTCGGAATTCCCGCTGAGGCGGAAGTTCGGGATCGGTTGGGGAGGCCCGTGCGGTTGAATCGCGGGGAAGTGATTGAGCCGTTGTTTACCGGGGCGGAGGTTTGAGCTTCTTCGTAGGCGAACGTCCGGCGTGAGCCGGATGGTTGTTAGCGACGTCGTTAAACTAACGGTTACAACTAAACTATTTCAGGTGAGCCCGGTGGCGCAAGCCCCGGGATTCTTCCTCGTAGGATGGGCACTCTACTTGAGGAGTTCGCTGACGACTCGTTGGTGCTCTACGCCGGTCAGACGTTGATCCAAGCCCTGGAACTTGTACGTAAAGCGTTCGTGGTCGATGCCCATGCAATGCAGGATCGTCGCGTTCAAGTCGTTGATGTGGCAGGGGTCTTTTACCACGTTGTAGCTGAAGTCGTCGGTCTCGCCGTAGCTGATGCCGCCCTTGATCCCGCCGCCGGCCATCCACATGCAGAAATTGCGGGGATGATGGTCTCGGCCGTAGTTTTCCTTGGTGAGGGCGCCTTGGGAATAGACCGTGCGGCCGAATTCTCCGCCCCAGACGACCAGCGTCGTGTCGAGCAAGCCCAGGCGCTTCAGGTCGGTCAGCAAGGCGCCGATGGGTTGGTCGGTGTCGTAGCATTGCGAAGCCAGGTCGCGGGGGAGGTTGCTGTGTGTGTCCCACCCGCGGTGGAGGAGTTGCACGACGCGGACGCCTCGTTCGACCATGCGGCGGGCGAGGAGGGCGCTGGCTGCGAACGTGCCGGGTTTTTGGACCTCGGGGCCGTACATGTCGAGGGTTTCTTTGGTTTCTGTCGTGAGGTCGATCAGTTGCGGGACGCTCGATTGCATTCGGAAGGCCATCTCGTATTGCGAGATGCGGGTCTGGATTTCCGGGTCGCCGAGTTCTTCGAAGCTGCGTTGGTTGAGCTTGGCGAGGGCGTCGAGCATCACGCGGCGGTCGCTGGGATCGACACCTGGCGGGTTCTGGACGTAGAGGACCGGGTCGCCGGAACTGCGCAGGGCGACTCCGTTGAAGCTGGATTGCAGAAAGCCGCTGCTCCACATGCGGGTGAAGAGGGCCTGACCAGCGGTGCCCGATGACCAGAGCGGAGTCAGTACGACAAATGCGGGGAGATCGTTGCTCTCGCTGCCGAGGCCGTAGGAGAGCCACGAGCCCAGGCTCGGTTTGCCGGGGATTTCGCTGCCGCTCATCACGAACGTGCAGGCGGGGTCGTGATTGATGGCGTTGGTGCCGACTGACTTGATGACCGCGATGTCGTCCACATGCTTGGCCGTGTAAGGCAGAAGTTCGCTAACCCACGTGCCGCATTGACCTTGTTGAGTAAATTTGAACTTGGACGGGGCGACGGGCAAGTTGGCCTGACCACTGGTCATCGTGGTGATGCGTTGGCCTTTGCGGATGCTGTCGGGGAGGTCCTTTTGAAAATGTTCTTCGAGCTTGGGCTTGTGGTCCCACAGATCAATCTGCGAGGGGCCGCCGTTCATGTGGAGGTAGATGATTGATTTCGCCTTGGGAGCGAAATGCGGGAATCCGGCCAGGGGCGGATGGACCGCGGCGGGCGCGGCCAAGGCCGGTCGGTATTGGCTCGCCAGCATGGAGGCCATGGCGACTCCGCCGAGGCGGAGGCCCGTTTGACCGAAGAATTGGCGGCGAGTTTGGATGAGTTGTGAATCGAAGAGTGGGTGCATGGTATTTGGTTTTCAATCGGTGTGATTGGAATGAGTCGTCATATTATTGAATCAGGTGAGCCGGGCGGCGTAAGCCCCCGGATTCTTCTCCGCCGTGGGATAGGCTTCCAGCCTGTCATTTGTCACCTCAAGTGACAAACCCGAAGTCCATTCAGCCTGTGATCTCCAATTTGATCGCCATAGTCTCTTGGTTTATTGCTTTGTCGCTTCGCGATTGACAGGCAGGATGCCTATCCCACGACGAAGAATCCGGGGGCTTACGCCGCCCGGCTCACCCAATTTGTTCTTGTTAATTACGCATCACTGTTTCATCGAGGTTCAGGACCAGGTTTGCCAACAACGTATATGCGGCGAGTTCTGGTTCCGGGCGGCCTGACTTGGGTTTGGATTCTCCTACCGAGACTACCTTCTTCGCGGCTTCTGGGTCTTTTTGAAAACGGCTCAAATAGCTATCGAGGGCCTGTTTGACGATCGCCAGTTCTTCGGGCTTGGGTTGGCGGCTGAGGACGACTCGATAGGCAAAGGCGATGCGTTCTTCGGGAGTGCTTCCACCTTCAGTCACGATGCGTTCGCCGAAGGCTCGGGCGGCTTCGAAGTGCTGGGTGTCGTTCATCAACTGCAGAGCCTGCAGCGGAGTGTTGCTGCGTTCGCGGCGGGCACAGGCCTGTTCGCGATTGGGGGCGTCGAAGTTGCTCATGAAGGGGGGCGGGGCCGTGCGCTTCAGGAAGGCGTAGATGCTGCGACGGTAGAGGTCGCCGCCGTGGTCTTGCAGATAGAACCGCGTGTTGCTGTCGGCGTATCCGACCGGTTCCCAAATGTTGGGGGGTTGGTAGCCTTTGATGCCTCGGCCGCCCATCTGCAGGTTGATCAGTCCGCTGACATAGAGGACGTTGTCACGAATCTGTTCGGCATCCAGGCGGAAGCGGGGGCCGCGGGCGTAGAGACGGTTTTCAGGGTCGACTCGTAAGAGGTCCGGGGTGACGTGGGCATCCTGCCGGAATGTTGCTGAAGCTACTACCAGCTTCACGAGGGCCTTGGTATTCCAGCCGTTTTCGCGATACCAGACGGCCAGCCAGTCGAGCAATTCCGGATGACTGGGGACTTCTCCCTGTGATCCAAAGTCGGAGCTCGTTTTAACTAGACCGGTACCGAGGAACTGCTGCCAGACGCGATTCACCGTCACGCGGGCGGTCAGGGGGTGCTCGGGGGCGAGCAACCACTTGGCGAGATCGAGACGCGAGGCTCGGGCGTCAGGGGCACTCTTTTGCAACGCGGGGAAGATCGCCGGGACGGCCGGTTCGACCTTTTCACCGGGCTTGTCGTATTGGCCGCGGAGCATCACGAAAGCTTCTCGAGGCTGATCAAGGTTCTTGAAGATGAATGTTCCGGGGACCGATTCTTCAATGGCGGCTCGGACGGTTTGAGCGGTCAACCAAGCCGTCAATCGCTGTTGCACATCGGGATTTGCAGG
>JAQGHS010000877.1 GCA_028291605.1 Planctomycetaceae bacterium
GCAGAGAGTAGCCGGTGGTTGAGGAGCGGAGCGACGACACCACCGGTCAGGTCGCTAACATGTTTGCATCCTGGAGGGATGCCAGAGGGTACAACCTTGCGATGCCATGATTCGAAACCCTCTGCGATCCCTTCAGGATCGAGGGCGCGAAGAAGACGTTATCCGGTGGTGTCGTCGCTCTGCTCCTCAACCACCGGCTACTCTCTGCCATCCCTCCGGGATGCAATACTTCATCCAATTGAAGCGACCGCCGGCCCCGCGAAATCTTCTCGACTTCGCGTACGTAGCCGGCGACTCCATCATTCCTTCCGAGGCTCCCATCTGACTTCGCAGTTCGGCACGGCTTTTCGAAAAGCCTCCACACCGGTCTGGGTCACCTGAGTATTAAACAAGATGAGGGTCTTCAACGATTTCATCCGCTGCAGGTCCGCCAACCCGAGATCGGTCAGCGGGTTGCCGTAGAGATTCAGCGTCTCGCGAGATTCCATGTCGGGAAAGTGAGTGGCCAGCTTGTCGTCGAAACCTGTGTGATTCAGGCCGAGATAGTTGACCTTCAGCTTTCCGAGTGCGACGAAGTGGGCCTCGCTGCAGACCAGACCATCGACGTCCAATAATGTGAGTTTCGGCAATCGACCGATTTCGTCGAGCGCCTCAGGGCTCAGTCGCGACCCTTTCACGCTTAGTGTCGTGAGACCTGAACACGCCTGGAGCGTTAAAATGTTTTGCCCCGTCAGATTGCCGGCTCCCCCCAGATCAAGGTGACGTAACTTCGTCAATTTGGCGAGTTCCGCGAAGGCGCCGTCATTCAGCATTTCGCTGCCGAGAGATAGGGTGGACATTTCCGAAAACGCAGGCAATTCAACGAGTTTCGCGAAGCCTTTCATGGTTAATGTGGGAACTTGAATGATCACCCCATGCAGGTGGACACCCTGAAATTTCTCGGCGAGGACTTCGACGAAACGATCACCCAGCGCGTCGAGGTCTGGCCCCAGGAGCGAGACGTTCTGGATGCGAAACGGAGTGACTGGTAATGGAACCTCACGAGTCAGGCTAGCCCGACGGCCATCGCTCAGCACGACATCGAACACCACCGGCGTCTGGAGACTTCGCAGCCACGTTGCCGCTCGACGATCTGGGTTGGCGGCAAGTGCTTCGCGTGAATTCTCGCGTTCCAGCGTCAGTCGAACGGCCTTTAATGACAAGACCGCACGGAAACCGGTGAATTCATTCCTGGTCGTCTTCGCGATCGCATAGCGACTCGCCGAACGGCAGATGGCTGCCTGGGCAGACCAGTTCCCTCCGCGAATCAAACAACCGGCTGGGTCATTCACACCTGTCGGGTTGACTGCTGCAATATCCTCGAATTGATGGAAGTAAATTTCGTTCCACCCATCCCGCACATACTCTGTGACATTTCCGTGGACGTCGTACAACCCGAACGGATTTGGGCGACCAGTCCCAATCCGGTGCGTGCCGAAACCGTTACCACGATGCCGCCCCACCTGCTGCAGGTCGTCGTACTGATCTCCGGACCAAAAGCGCGTCGTGGTTCCCGCCCGACAAGCGAACTCCCATTCCGCTTCAGTCGGCAAACGATACCCTTCGCCACTGACTTGTGGTACCTGCCCGACGGCCTGAGTTGGAGGTGCATCCAGTTCTTCCCGATGGCTCAGTTTTGCGCAGAATTCGACAGCGTCGTTCCAAGCCACTGTATCGACCGGAAACTTCGACGTATCCATATCGGCGACGGCATTCTTATGTGAACCCGTTGCCGAGAACGCCGATGGATTCGCACCCGTCACCGTCGCGAATTCCTGTTGAGTGACTTCATAAGTTCCCAGATAGTACGGCTCTGTCAGAATCGTCTTATGCTTCGGACTTTCACTCTTCACCATGACTCCGGTATAGGTGTCCCCCAAGTCCAATTTGAGAATCGCGGCCACTTCGTCACGGGTGCTGCCCATCAGGAACTCGCCGGGTGGAACGAGTCTGAATTTCATGCCGATACTATTAGTGAACTCGAGCGGCACACCGAGATGCTTGGCCCAGACTGATTGATGCGTCGCAGCCTGTTCGGTGGAAAACGGCGCAATGGCGCGCGTTGGTGGCATTGTCGCGGAAATCTGAGCCACAGAGTTCACAGGCTTCCGTTTCACCGTGACATAGGTCTGCTTGCCACGCGTCACCGTGACTTGCTTATCGTCGATCTGGATTCGATCACTGCCACCTGTCACCTGGACGTCATACTTGCCCGACTTCACCCCGATCGTCCAGCCGTGGGTTGCATCGGCCACGCGCAATTCCCCATTGCCGCTCACCTCAACCTTCAGTTGCTGAGCCATTTCCGCCGGCAGGTCATCGGGCAACTCAACAATGATTTCGCCGTCCGGCCCCCGCACCGTCAACAGAATCACGCCCAACAATGCGATTCCCGCAAGCCCGAACGCGATGAAATTCCGGCTGGTACCACGGACGGGGCCAGCGGTCTGCCGCCTCGCAGAAATGATTTGCTGGGTGCCACTGGCTGTGCCAGTGCTTTTTCGGCTCACATCAAGTCGGTCTTCAATGTTGACGGTGCCGGTCGCACTCAAGTCGACTTCAGCCCCAATACTGCTACCTGCGTCAGTTACCTGTGTGACGTCGTCCGCCAACAAGGCAACCAGGTCCGCGCCCTTGGCATACGGCTGCAGCGCTGCAGAAACCTCTGCCGGAGTACTAAACCGCTCGTCAGGATTCCGCGCGAGCATACGGTGCACGATATTCGCCAGCTCAAGCGTGATTTCCGGGCGCAGCTCACGAATGGGGCTCGCGGAATCATTTGCCAGGGCCGACAGCTTTTGGATCACGGTGAGATGCGGGCTGGCCTGGAAAATCGACCCGCCGGTCAACAGTGCGTAGAGGGTGGCCCCCAGCGAATAGATGTCGGCCCGAATGTCGACCGCGTGACTGTCGCCCGCTTGCTCGGGGGCCATGTAGTTGATCGTCCCCATGATCCGCCCGTCCTGGGACAGATTGGAACTCTCCACCGCATGCGTTTCGGACAACAGGGCCAGTCCCAAATCCAGCACCTTGACGACGGGCGGTCCGAATTCCTGCCGCGCCAGCATCAGATTAGCCGGTTTAATATCGCGGTGGACCAGACCGCGCGAGTGCGCCGCTTGCAGCCCCAGTGCCGCCTGACGCACCATCTCGCAGGCATCCGCGACGGAGAGACGCCCTCGCTGTTGAATCAGCGTTGCCAAGTCCAATCCGTCGAGATACTCCATGACGAGGAACTGGGCCCCGTCCGCCGTGCCCGCATCCAAGGCGTGAATCAGGTGCGGATGATCGACTTTTCCGATCGCCCTCATCTCCCGCTGAAAGCGGCTCACCATCTCGTCGCTTTGCAAGCGGTCCGGTTGCAGCACCTTCAGTGCCACGACCTTTCCCAGATGTCGATGCAGTGCCTTGTAGACCGTCCCCATCCCGCCGCTGCCCAGGCGTGACAGCAACTGATAGGCCCCAATCTCCCGTCCAATCTCGGTCGGTGCCGTCGACTCAACGGTGTTGCCCATCTGTGTCGCGACTGACTCTGATCCAGATGCCAGTCCCACCAGGCACGCCAACTCCACGGCGTGAGTGCAGGCAGCTTCTTTTTGAAATGGATCTGTCACAACCGGATGGCGGAGGGCCAGTTCAAATGTCTCGAGATCCTGTTGCAGTTTATCGACAGTGGAAGGGGGCTGTTCGGCGAACGAACCCGCCCGGTTGGGGTCAGAAGGACGCTGATCCAATTCCGGTTTGCCGGAGTGCTGGTCTAAACTTTGCATGGACGCCCCTGGCGCAACAATCGCAATTCCATCGGTGATTCTCGTCACAAGAGCCGCTACATTTGCCAATGACAGATGGTAAGTACAGGATATTGGGTCGCGGACACCCAAAACAGTCCGCGGACGTGATTTCCTACTTACCAAGAAGGATCGTGCGTTACGCGAAAATCCGATTCGCTCAAAACAAGTCGATATTTCAATACCAAATGGGTATCCTCAAGCTGTTACCAAGTTCGCGAGCCCCAGACACCACGTCGTTTAATCGGGATTCCGTGCGTGCAGCAGCCTGAAGCCTCAAATGCGACATCGTTAAGCCTGATCGATCAGGCGCGGCACCGTGACCCGGATGCGTGGCGGCGTTTGTGCCAAATCTACGCGCCCCTGGTTTATAGCTGGGTACGAAAATCGGGGGTTCCGGAAAATGACGCCGCCGATGTCGTCCAGGAAACCTTCCGGATCGTCTCGGTACATCTAGAGCGTTTCCGGCACGATCGCCCTGACGACACGTTCCGAGGCTGGTTGATCACGATTACGCGCACCGAGGTCCTGGGCTACTTTCGTCGCCGGGGCAAACAATTGGCGGTCGGCGAGGGGGGCAGCTCCGCCATGCTCCGCATGCAAAACGCCCCGGAAGGGAACGCAGTCGACGCGGACTCGCAGGGGTGGCAAGACGAGTCCACCGAAGCCGAGATCATGCGTCGTGCGGCCGAACTGGTGCGTCAGGACTTCGAACCTCACACCTGGCAAGCCTTCTGGCGCAGCGTCGTCGAAGGGCATGACGTCGCTGATATCGCGGCCGATCTCCACATGACACCCAACGCCATCCGCCAGGCCAAATTCCGAATTCTAACGCGTCTACGTGAAACCCTGGGCGAATGGTAGCGGCGCCAACGTGAGCGGCACGGCGCTAGCCGGTAGTACCGACGGGGTGCCATCATCACCGATCCTGGTGGATAGTGCCATTCCGTTCCGTACAGGCATTCTCCGATTCGGTAGTTGCCTCCCACCTTTCACACTCGCCGAACAGACCCCTTTCGCAGAATCCTTCTTCGTCTTAGCGGAAGTTTCTCGGCTCATCCCCAACTTCAGCCAGCACCTGGGTCAGATCCTCGATCGTATCGACGAGGACATGGAAGTTGTTGGGCCCACCACTCGCCCCAACCCCACGCCGTTTCGCCAATAAATCTCTGGCCGCTGAGACCGCTCCTCAGATACAATCCCCAAGAGCAGCGCCGAGTCACCAGGCTCCGCAGCTCAGTTCAACAGGTTTTATCTGGATGGCATCCCTGCCATCCAGATAAAACGCTCTATGTTAGGCAGACTCATGAATATGTTTGGCAAAGCACCGTGACAAGTGAGCCCGATTTCCCTGCCTCCGATCGTTCGTTGAGCGCCAGTCGTATTGTTGCGTGGCGGCCTTCGCGCACTTTTGTGTACGCACTCGTTGGGCTATTCTGCGGCTTCATGTGCCTGACTGTATTCAGAAACCTTGAAGATTGGCCGTTCTACACCATTCGTAGCTTTGTTACTGGAAAGACCGCGATGTATGACATCACCGAGCACCCTGCAGACCGTTGGGTGATGGTCGGTTTACCTTTTGTCTTCCTATTCGGGGGCGCTTTCATCGGCATCCTCTTTAGCAAGAAGCAGCGTAATCCTACCATTGACGTAAGGCCCTAGGCCTAACCAGCGGTTCAACCCGACACTGTGCCGCGGGTGGGTTTAGGCCGTAATCAATATCGCTCGCGCGGCACAACGCAGGTTAACCTGGGCGTTAGGCAGTGAAAGGCAGTTTCGTGGAAGCGGTCCTTGCAATGGCTCCTCCGATGTCCCTTTCCGAGCGCCTCGTTGTCGCTTGTTTTGGGTTCGCCTTGGCATGCACTCTGGCGCGGCTAATGATCGGTACTACTCTGACGACCGTCCGAATGCTTTTCTCGTTGTGCGTTGTTCTTGCATTGGTACTTGGCAGTTCGCTATTGGCCGACGACCGTTCGGTTCTCGCCTTTCTCGCGGGGGTACTCGGTGGTGCGATTGCAGTACCGAACTCAGTAAACACTATCGCGCCGTCGTGTCGGCGCTCGTGGGGACTTCCTGTTGCTTGCCTCGTCTCTGGTCCCGTGCTTGGCATCGTGCTGTTTGTCGCTACTCAGTTGACCACAGACATTTCACCTCTTGACCGGCTATACTACTTCCGTGTTTTTATCACAGTCGGTTCGTTAGCCGGGTTGTTAAGCGCTGGGGTCGTCAGCATAATTGTTTCTCGTGCTGTCCGCCGCAGTGCCTAACAAGCAGTTCAACCCGCCATTGTGCCGCGGGTGGGTTTAATGTGTTATTCAACATCACTCGCGCGACACAACGCGGGTTAACCTGGGCGTTAGGCAGCTGAGATTACGACGTGACCTCTGTACTCGAAACTTGGGAACGCAAGCATTACGTTGCCGGTGGTGACGACCCGATGTTGTTCTATGTCGTTTACGGGGAAATCGATCCGTCCGCTCCTTTGTCGCGGAGCAAATATCGCTCCAACGGCGCGCCGGATGGCATCGACGTACTGTCGTATGGTCCCGACAAACAGCCAGACGTGCCGGGTCGCTTTCGCGAAGGCTATCTGTGGAATGAATTTGTTGCGGATGCGCCCGATGTCGCTGCAACGGTCGGACGATGCGAACATTGCATGATAATGCGTGGCACACCGACTGATTCCACGACGCTTGATTACCTTCGCGACACCGTAGGCCTGATCACCTACTTGATCGATCATGGCGGATGCGCAATCTACGATCCATTCATGTTTCGCTGGTGGCAACCCTCGGAATGGAAAAAGCAGATATTTGTTCCCGCTGCTCCCGTTCCACGCCATCACACGGTGATCCTCCTCTCCGAAGAAGAAAAACCCTCACTGAAATGGTTCCACACCCGCGGCATGCGCAAGTTCGGCAGGCCGGATATCAGCGTTCACAACGTCCCAACCGAACTTGAAGCTGCTGTCATTGATCTATGCAATCGCTTAATCGAACACCAAGCCTTCGGCCACGTTGTCCCCGACGGCCAAGAGATTAAGATGGCATCGTTGCCATCCGGCGGTATCATTCGGCATTGCGGCGATTTGGATGATCCTGACTTTAACAACGTCCACATCGACGTGAAGCTGGATACGCGGCATAACAAAGCGGTCAACCGGAGCCGCCAATAACGCGAGTTTTGAAATCTACGTCTTTTGGCGGCGGCCCGGTTACCGCAGTCGTTAGGCCAAGCAATCCAATCGTTCGTCGGTCCGAGATTCGCCCGTGTTGTAACAACACTCCACGTCCCCTGAATGTGGGCACCAATTCGCTCGATTACAGGTCTATCAACAATGTTGCAGTTCCCGTTTCGTTGGCCAAGCATGTCGGATGACGAATACATCATGGCCGTTCGTAAGTCGTTGCGCATTTGGGACCGCTGGTGGTTGTACCTATCACTCTTGTCCGGTTGCTGCCTTGTGCTCTCGTGTGTGGTGATCGCAATGTTGCCGGCAGCGCTCAACCGGATTGCACAACTTCAGCTCGGAGCAAACGGCAACGCGGCATTCGTGTTTCTCGGGTTCCTGTCTGGCGCAGCACTTGGTACTTGTGTCAGCATGGTTCTACACGGAATGGTCCACAATTTGACATCATTCATATCGGGATTGCATGGCCAGCGACTCTTGATCGCATGTTACGACAGCCTCAATTCTGCTTGCGGTGATCACGTGCAACAACAAGCGCCCACAACGCAAGAAGCTGGTGACCAATATGGACTTAAATAACGTATGTGGCCTAACAAGCGGTTCAACCCAACATTGTGCCGCGGGCGGGTTTGGAGTGTCATCAATATCGCTCGCGCGGCACAACGCGGGTTAACCTGGGCGTTAGGCTGTGGACTCACATCGTTCTATGGACGTCACCTATCGACTAACCGCCGAAGATTACGCATATTTCTTGCGCCACAATATCCGCCGCTCGGAGGAGTACAAACGTGGCACCACCTACTGGTGGCATATGCCCACTGCGTGCCTGGCAATATGTATCGCGGGATTGATTTCCAAAGAGAAAAAGAACGCCGCCCTGATCGGCATCGCGGCCGGTGCCATCTGGACACTCTCAGTGTATCTGTACCGCTACAGGCAGGCTCTAGACAAATGGTGTGTGTCACATGCGGAACAAGCCTTCATGCCGGGGACAGTGCAATTGATTGTCAACGAGGAATCGTTAATCGAAATCCATACGCCGAATAGAGCGGAAGTACGCTGGGACGATGTGTGCCGAATCGAAGAGACAGACAATTATATTTTCATCTACTTTTCGCCATCGCAAGTCGCGATAGTGCCAAAGCTGGGCTTTGGTGTTCCTGAGGAATATGATGATTTAAAACGATATGTGAAGAATTGTTTCCAAAAACGCAGCGTCTAACAAGCGGTTCAACCCGACATTGTGCCGCGGGCCGGTTTAATGTGTTATTCAACTCACTCGCGCGGCACAACGCGGGTTAACCTGGGCGTTAGGCAGAAAAGGCAAAGCACACATGAAGCCCCGAAGTGTGAAGACTCGCTTCCTCAAGCGGCTGGATGCTGCGGGAATCTCGCTCAACGACCTACCGGTATCCGACGGCATCGACGCGATGCTGAATTATTACTCCGCAGAACGAGTTGAAGGGTGCGATCTGGAGGAGGATGGGGACATGTTACTCTTCCAATGGGGAACTTATGATTGGGGCAAGGGAGCCTCATTTGAAGTCAACATCACGCGTCAACTCATCGCCGCCAGTGATGAAGACGACGAGCCACAGCAGTTATCACTCACGTTCCAATTTGACTCGGCGGTGGGATCTAAGGCAGGCGAGGGTAACCAGTGGTGTGAATCGCCAGACGGATTGGCCCCGTTCCAAAGATCCATTGTGGCGTCGAAGGCGTTAAAAGCGGTTGGCCAGCAGCCGCCGCGAAGCATCACACTTCGATTTGGGCGGTGCTAGGATTTCGATGGGTTGTGCATGTGCGGCTCTTCTATTTGAAACACAGCCTAACCAGCGGTTCAACCCGACATTGTGCCGCGGGCCGGTTTGGGGTGTAATCATTACTGTCCGCGCGGCACAACGCGAGTTAACCTGGGCGTTAGGCGGAGAATAGATTGGTGGATATGATTAGTTTCGCAATAGCCGGCTGTCGCGTTGCTGAATGCCCCGTGAATCCCTGGTTTGTGCGTGACGCAATCAGCGTCTGTGTCTGTCCAGTATGTCATTGCAACGTCTACGACTCCAGTTGTTTGCCGGGCAGCTCCAAATGGCAAAAGATTGCAGCGGACTCAACCGAGTCATCGCACCAAGAATTGCGGATTGGTGATTTTGTCCGCATCTTGGAGGGTGACTGCGAGGGGTTTGAGGCAACCATCGAAGACATCAACCAGACCGATCAAGCGGCACGAATCATTCTAAATCTCATGGGCCGTCACGTCCCGTTTTGGACCGCCTTTCGAAGTCTCCAACTGGTTAAGACGAATATTCCGTCCTGACAGCATCCCTTAGAATGCCACACCGGAGGTTCTGATCGCGCAGCGCAATACCCTGACGTCGCCGAGGCTCGCTTCCCCAACGCGGCCAATGGGCCTGTTCGCAATAAGAATTCTTGATTTCAATTGTCAGTCGCTTGTTCCACGGCAGAATGTCGCCTAACCTCTATATGGCTCTACGCTGTCAAGAGAGCGCACGTTGAGCGCAGTGAGGATTTGTGAAAAGTTTCCCCACACATTTCGTTGACGGAGTTCTGACTTCGTTCTGGTTGCGTATCGCTTCGGTGTGGTTCTACAAACGGTGTCATTACGACCGGCCCCTGAGTTGACCTCTGGCCGGTGCGACGCACCAAACATCTATCGCGGGTTCGGCCGCGGTGACCTTACGATCTCCGTGGCTGTCCAAACAGATTTGTACACTAACTGCGTGGACGTCGCTGAGGCGTTTCAGCCTTCACGCTCGCGGCTGTGGCCAGCGTCGAGCGTGCTTCAGACTCTCCTAGAAACTCATCCGTGCCCCACCTCCGGCGGATTCAAACAGGGTTGGCTCGCGACTCGCGTTGTGTCCAGTTAGATGTCACTCGGGGTGAGGGCGTCGTCATCGGCGACATAGACGTGCATTGTTCTGGCACGCAGGTCGACTCCGCAGTAGTATGGATGGGGGTGTTCATAGAATCTCATCAGCGGTCTCCTGTTGGTCAGGCGGTTGAGCCCGTTATCCGGCTGGACCACAATCCAGCCGTGTGAGCCTTCGGGCATCACAACAACTTTAGGACAGCCTCCCCCAACAGGAGGCCATGATGAGTATCAAACGGTTCAACCCGACATTGTGCCGCGGTCAGGTTTGGGGTGTCATCAATGTCGCTCGCGCGGCACAACGCGGGTTGACCTGGGCGTTAGGCGGCGAAGGTAAGGTCGTATGTTGCTAACGCCAATTGACTTTGCATCCGACTGGGGTGTATCCGATCTTGTTCGATTGCAAATGGTCGCAGACCCCGCGGATCTCCCCGCTTCGGAACTTACGTTTCTCGCAACCACTGGCCTGCCAGCACTCATTCGCTACTCCCCAGGAGTATCAGAGGCAGTCGTTACATTCTGTCGTCTCCGTCGCGGCGTTACGAAGGCGATTGATGAACCGATTGTGGGTGGACCACTCTCCTCAGAATGGGATCACTATTGGGTTATCGGTGACGAGTACTTCTGCAATGGCTCCGCATGGTGGTGCATCAATGCTGTAACCGGGACACTCGAAAGGATCGACATCGAACTGGATCACCCGATCCTTTTCGTCAACACCAGCATTCGGCATTTCGCATCCGCTTTGGTAGTTGCACTCAATTGCGTCAGTCACGGCGACACTGTAGAAGAATGGCGCTCACGGTTGGCGCATCTCGAAGCAAAACTGGTAGAATTGGATCCACAGATAGTGATTCATTCCAGATCATTTTGGCGTTCTTACTTGGATTTCATACGCGACGAGCAGCCAAGGAAGTGTCCTATTGAACGTGGATCGCTTGAGCAGGGAAATCAAGCATTGCAGAATGGGCCGTGGTAGGCCGCCTAACAAGCGGTTCAACCCGACGTGTGCCGCGGTACCGGTTTGGTGTATCATGACACCTATGGGCACACGCGGGTTAACCTGGGCGTTAGGCCGCGATAGCGGGTGGACCGTCCTGGGTGTCCTCCTAGTCGTGTGGCGCTGGATCGCGTGTTGACAGATGGACCGCACGATTGGGAAGCACGGAATTATGTCACCTTCGAATGTCGAACAACACAGGTCTTTGTGCAAGAATCTGCCACTTCTCGCGTTCAAGTCGATAATTGTCGCAGGCACTGCATTTGGTCTAATCCGTTGTTGGGAGATCCAAAAGATGGGTGGGGTGCTCCTATTCGGCATCTGGATGTGTTGTTCCGTCGGATCGCTGGTGTTCACAACCGGCTGGACAATCCCCGCACTCATGTTCGGTATTTTTGCCGGGGAGCTTCTCACTTCACCTATCGGAAACGGACGCAGTATATGGGAGTCTGCACGACATGAAATCAACATATGTCTCGGCGCGGTGATCGGGCTGTCATCCGGAGTGGCGATTGACGCATGGTCTCGATCCAAGGTAACGGCCACGACTGGGGCGTCTGACGAATGAGTGTTTCTGCATCAGTCGATAATCGGTCACCCATCTGCTCGTAGGCCACGATTTGGAATCTCCCAATAGAGCGTACAAAAAGGCCTAACATCTATATGGCCCTACGCTGTCAAGAGAGCGCACGTTGAGCGCAGTGAGGAATTATGAAAAAGTTTCCCCACACATTTCGTTGACGGAGTTCTGACTTCGTTCTGGTTGCGTGGCGCTACGGTGTGGTTCTACAAACGGTGTCATTACGCCCGGCCTGGCCGGTGCGACGCACCAAACATCTATCGAGG
>JAQGHS010000898.1 GCA_028291605.1 Planctomycetaceae bacterium
CTCCCATCAGCCGTGTTGACCATGACAAGTTAAGGCGATTTAGGCCCTAAGCGATCGAATCACCCCTCGTTTGTCAGATGTTTCAGTGGGCTTTTGACACCGTGTCGGCCCACTCTACATGCACAAATGGAAATTTCTACTATGCGTCAGTTGTTGACTTACACGCTGTTGTGCGGAGTCCTGGTCGGTTCGGCCCTCGTCGGATCACCCAGTGTTGCGGGAGCTCAAGAAGCCAAGCCCGCCGACAAGATGGAAAAGATCACTTACACGGATCACATCCTGCCGATCCTGCGTGCCAAGTGTGCCGCGTGTCACAGTGCCGATCAGGCCAAGGGTGGTTTGGTTGTCGACAGCTATACCGGGCTGATGGCCGGTGGCGCGTCGGGTGAAGTGGTCGCGGGTGGAGACGTCGATGGCAGCCGGTTGTATGACCTGATCACTCATAAAGCCGAGCCCAAGATGCCGCCCAAAGAACCCAAGATGCCCGATGACCAATTGGCCTTGTTCAAGAAGTGGATCGAAGGGGGCGCTCTCGAGACTCTCGACAGCAAAGCCAAGATCAAGAAGCCTGCCTTCACATTGGGAACCGCGGTAATTTCGACCGGCAAGCCGGAAGGCCCGCCGCCGATGCCCGAAAAGTTGCCGACCGATCCGGCGATCGTCTCGACGCGCGGGAACGCTGTGACGGCGATGGCCGCGAGCCCTTGGGCTCCGTTGATTGCCGTGTCAGGCCACAAGCAAGTTCTGCTCTACAACACCCAGGAACTCCGCCTGGTCGGCATTCTGCCATTCCCCGAAGGTCAACCCTACGTGCTGAAGTTCAGCCGCAACAGCAGCCTGTTGCTGGCCGGTGGCGGTCGGGGCGGGCAGTCGGGTCGCGTTGTCGTCTGGGACGTCAAGACCGGTGCCCGCGTGTTTGAAGTGGGCAATGAATACGACGCCGTGATGGCTGCCGACATCAGTGCCGATAACAGCCAGATCGCCCTGGGTGGTCCCCGCAAGATCGTCCGCGTCTACTCGACGAAGGACGGCGAGTTGATGTACGAAATCAAGAAGCATACCGACTGGGTGACGGCTCTTGAGTTCAGCCCGGATGGAGTTTTGCTCGCCACTGGCGATCGCAGCAATGGTCTCTTCGTGTGGGAAGCCTTTACCGGCCGCGAATTCTATAACTTAGCCGGACACCAGGCCGCGATCTCCAGTGTGAGCTGGCGATCAGACGCGAACATCCTGGCGAGTTCGAGCGAAGACACCACCATCAAGCTCTGGGAAATGGGCAATGGCGGAATGGTGAAGACTTGGGGCGCTCATGGTGGCGGAGCCGCTGCCGTGCAGTTCACTCGAGACGGCCGATTGTTCTCGACAGGCCGGGACCTGGTCTCCAAGCTGTGGGATCAGAATGGGGCTCAACAGCGAGCCTTCCCAGCCCTGGCCGATTTGGGTTTGGAAGTCGCGTTCTCATCCGAAGACGACCGAGCATTTGCCGGTGACTGGAGTGGCACTATTCGCTCCTGGAATGCCAAGGATGGAGCAGAACTCACCGCTCTCCGCACGAACCCTCTGCCACTGGCTGCACGCATTGAATTGGCCGTGAAAGATGGGCAGGCCCTGGATGCGGCGACCGCTCGGGCTGTCGCCGTAGTTGCCGGAGTCAAAAAAGCTCAAACCGACCGTGAAGCGGCCGCCGTAACAGCAACCGCTGCGACGACTGCGGCTCAGACGGCGGCAGCGGCCGCCGTGACGGAAAAGACTGCGGCCGATCAGGCCCTCGTGACCAAGGTGGCCACGTTGGCCGCCGCTGAAACTGCTCTAACCGCCGCGAAGACCAAGGTCGACGCCGTCACCGCCGAAAAGGCTGCTGCGGACAAGGCCGTTGTCGACGCGGGTGCCGATGCCGCCAAGAAGGCCGAAGCCGAGAAAGTGGTCGTCGCCAAGGTCGCTGAATTGCAAGTAGCCCAAACGGCCCTGACGACCGCGACCACCGCTCGCGACACGGCCACCACCGACAAAGCCGCCGGCGACAAGCTGGTGGCCGATTTGGTGGTCAAGGTGAAGGCCACAGCCGACCAGGCGGCCGCCTTGAAGTTGGTTTCCGACAAGGCTGTGGAAGTGGCCAAGATCACTCCCGAGTACAGCAAAATGCTGGCTGACTCCGAAGCCGCCGCAGCCGCGGCGACTGCGAAGTCCACCGCCGGTAAGCTATTGGTCGATGCACTGAACTCCGAAAAGGGACGAGTCCTGGCCGTGCCGGCTCCCCCAGCCGCGACTCCGGCCCCGGCCCCCGCGGCTGTTGCGGCACCGGCGGCTGCAAAGTAGTATGATGCTTGAGTTCGCATTTGACTCGCGGTGCGCCTCATCACGTCGTGATGAGCGCGACCAGGCGAGCGTCCGGCGCCGTTAAGTGATAACGGGGCGGATGGTTGTTATCGAGTGACGAATACGTCTTGGCGTTCGTCACTCATTCGGACAACCATTGATTGAACTCGCATCAACAGACTTACCAGCCGCAGGACAACCATCCGGCTCACGCCGGACGCTCGCCTGAGGTGTGACACAACCTTTGGTGGAGAAACGCCATGTTCCGTCTCGCCCTGCACTCCGTCAGTTACGCTGGAGTCTGGGCCGGACAGGCGAAGCTGTCGCTATTCGAGTTCATCGATAAGGCTGGCGAACTGGGTTTCGATGCCGTCATGCTGATGGCGAAACGTCCGCATTTGTCCGTGCTGGATACATCCCGCACGCAGCAGACGGAAATCAAGCAGCGGTTACAGGATCACGGTTTGAAGGTCGCGTGCCTCGCCGGCTATACCGACTTCACGCTGGGTTCCGAGCGCCCCGACATCCCCACTCGGGAGATGCAGATTCTCTATGTCCGGGAACTCGCCAAGCTGGCCTCTGAATTGCAATGTCCGTTGATTCGCGTCTTCACCGGCTATTCGACAGCGAATGTCAGCTACGATCAACAATGGAGCTGGTGTGTCGAGAGCCTGCGAGACTGTGCCCGGCAGGCGGCTGACTTTGGGGTGACGATTGGCGTCCAGAATCATCACGACAACGCCGTCCATCATGAAGCGCTGCTCGACCTGGTTCGCGAAATCGATCACCCGCAATGCCAGGTGATGTTCGATGCCTGGGCCCCCGCATTGCACGGCTGTGACCCGACTGTCGGCGTGCGTGAACTGGCCCCGCATATCGTCCACACGACAGTGGCTGACTACGTGCGACGTCCGCGCTTCAAGTATCTACCGCAACTGGTCAACTACGCCACAGAACCCGATTCCATCCGAGCCGTACCGATGGGCGAGGGTTTTATCGACTACGCAGCCTTCTTCAAAGCATTGCGTTCGACGGGCTACACCGGCTACGTGGCCTACGAAATGTGTTCGATGTTGAGGGGCGGCGGCAGTCTCGAGAATCTCGACCGCTGCGCGATTCAATTTCGCGAGTACATGCGCCGCCTGACGCTGGAAGATATGCCTTCGCTAGGCAGCCGCTTCTAATTGGGAATGAGATTCGACAGGTGAGCCCCGCCCTAACGGCATTGGTATCTACACAAGTCGTGAAATACTGTAACTCACGGCAATGCAAAGGATTGCGACACCGCCGCTGGATCAGCGGCTTCAACGGCGTTATTTGAAAATGGTTCAAGGTCATC
>JAQGHS010000901.1 GCA_028291605.1 Planctomycetaceae bacterium
AGGGACAGCTCGATCTCCAGCAAACGCTGCAACAATTGTCGGCCCCGGCGACGGCTCACACGCCTGACGCGGCGGTAGACCTTGATCGACGGCAACGGTGTGGCTATCCCGAGGTCGTCTACAGCCCGGGCAAAACTCCCGAAGCCATCGTTGAGATCTTCCGGGCCCTGCAAGCTCATCAGCAAGATTGTCTCGCCACGCGGGTTTCGCCGGAGCAGGCATCAATCATTCTGACCGCTTATCCTCATGCCCAACACAATGGCGTGGCCCGCACCGTGCGAATGGAAGTCGGCACACCAGCGGTCACACGTGGCAAAGTGGTGATCGTGACCGCGGGAACCAGCGACCGTTCCATTGCGGAAGAAGCTCAGGAAACCGTCCGCTGGATGCATTGCGATGTCGAGCTGATCGTCGATGTCGGAGTCGCCGGACCACATCGCCTGCCGGCGCAATTGCCGCGGTTGAAGTCGGCCGATGCGATCATCGTGGTGGCGGGGATGGAGGGAGCCCTGCCCTCGATTGTCGGCGGGTATGTCTCGTGCCCGGTGATTGGCGTGCCGACCAGCCAGGGTTATGGAGCCAGCTTCGGGGGCGTCTCGGCCTTGCTGGGGATGCTGAATAGCTGTGCCTCGAATGTCACTGTCGTCAACATCGACAGTGGGTTCAAGGCGGGCTATGTGGCCGGGTTGATTGCTCGACGGGTTGCGAAAGATCAATAGGCCCCGTGGCCGACGCTGCTAGCGTCGGCGTATTGAATTACCGACGCTAGCAGCGTCGGCCACGGGAAACCGTCCTTCTACATGACCATCAGCACGCCTTCAGTCTGTCGCAAATGCTGATAGACCGTGATGACTTCGCTCGGTTCGAAGACGTGCGGTTCCAACGTGATCGACACGTGCTTGCCGCCCGACGACGGTTGAGTCCGGAAGGGCGGATCCTGGTTGATCTTCAGGGCTTCACGAATGGCCAACAGGACTCGCGCTTGAAAGCCGTTGATGTCGCGACCGATTACTTTGAACATATACGGACCGGGAAAATGGTGCGTCGCGAGCAACAATTCCAGGGATTCAAACTCGTTCATGGCAGCCTTTCCCAGCGATCCGCCGGCATCGAAAAAGTGAGTGACAGCGCGGATCTGTCTGATAGAAGAATATGCCGGAACACCGGAGATGGAAAGGCCTTGCTTGTAAAAGCATCGGCCAAATCAGCCGCTGGGCGCTAGCCCACGGTTCGGAGAGTCAACAGACCCGCCGAACCGGACGCTAGCGCGTGCCGGCTGATGAAACGATGGTCTCGCCCGGACACTGCGAACGCGTTTGATCGCGGAGCGATCAACGACACTCTGCTAGATCAGCTCGTGAATCGCTTCACCTTCGGTCAGGATCGGCACCGGTCGGCCCGCGAAATCCTTGAACGAGGTTTGCGTATCGATGCCCATGACCTTGTAGACGGTCGCCAGCAGATCGTGCGGCTTGAGGGGCCGTTCCATTGGGAATTCGGCCTTGGAATTGGTCGCGCCAATCACCGTCCCACCCTTGATTCCGCCACCCGCCATCATCACGGAAATCGCATCGCCCCAGTGATCGCGGCCTGGAATCGGAATGCCCGGTTGTCCGGTGTTGATCCGCGGTGTGCGGCCAAATTCGCCCATCACAATGACCAAGGTCCGGTCGAGCATGTCGCGATCAACTAGGTCGTCCATCAACGCGCCGACCGCCTTATCAACGACTTCCAGCTTGCCGCCGTGACCAACCTTGATGTTCGAGTGATCGTCCCAGTGGGGCATATCAACGGTCACGAAGGTCACGCCAGACTCGACGAGCCGCCGGGCCATCAGCGTATAGCGGCCCCAAGGGTTATTGCCGTACTTATCAATCTGCCGCGGATCTTCGAGATCCAGATTAAAGGCCTTCTTGGCCTGGCCACCCAGGATCATCGACATCGCGTCCTGTTGATAGCGGTCCAAGGCATTCATCATGCCGCTTTGATCGACGCGACGCTGGATACCGTCCAATCCCGTTAACAGGCTCTGGCGAGTTTCCGCCCGTGTGGCTTCTACCGACGTAAAGCTGTCCAAACAACGGGGACGACCGACCGTCACCGCGGACGCGTAGTGCAGATACTTCGATTCGGTATCGACATCAAACGGATTGTAGGCGGCACCCAAATAGGCCGCACCCTGATAGCCGGGGAAGAGGTAGACACTTTGCGCGGCTGGCAGACCGACATACGCGGGCAGTCCTTGTTTGTTCGGCCCGCGAACGCGAGACACATACGAGCCCACACTGGGGAATTTCTGCGGCAGATTGACCGAGGTTGACCCGAAGCGGCCCGTCAGCATCCAGTGAGCGCCCGCAAAGTGGTCGCCGGTCCCGTGATGCAGCGAACGGACAAATGCCATTTTGTCAGCATGCTTCGCGTGGTGCGGCAGCGTCTCAGAGAGAAAAATCCCGGGCACATTGGTCGGAATGGCACCCCACGGACCGCGATATTCGGACGGTGATTCGGGCTTGGGGTCGTAGCTTTCGAGCTGACTGCAGCCGCCATCCAACCAGATCAGGATGACCGATTTGTCGTTCTTCTGAGCGGTTCCCTCGGCGCGCAGGCGATTCAAATCGCCGAGCGACAGCCCGGAAAGGCCCAAAAATCCGGCCTTGATGGCAGTCCGGCGATTCATTCCCTGGCAATTGGAAAGGCCTCGCCCCTGTTGCACCTGCAGCATGCTCTAGCTCCCAACAATGATAATATCCCCAACTTAACTATCGACAATACCAAGGAACTTGTTGATGGGTCAAGGTATAAGTTCCAGTCAGGGTATTGTTTTCGGTGTCTGCCTTCATTGTTATTGTCAACAATCGCCTATCGGTTCCGCCCGACATCTTTGAAGAACAGGAGCTATTAAGGGCATAAAAGGACAGGCATATTGTCAGGATGCCGCCGAGTTGTCGCCTGACTCTCCGGGTCGGGTGCATTTCTGCCAACTCGGAGAGTCAGGCGACTCGATCCGGGAAAGCTAGTTCGAGGGCGCCCATGGGATTCCGGAAGTGCCCGAACAGCACATAACTTGTGGCGTTTGTGGAATTCGAGAGCCCGCGCAGGCTCGAATACACCGGGTGTGGCACGGTTTCTAGATTTGGGGTGGGTGCGGCGATGAATTAGAAAGAGTGTGGGCAGTCCTTTGACAGTACGGCTAGGGATTAAGATGTGAACTTCAGTACAAAGAATTCAAAGAAATCACAAATACTCGCCGCGTCCCACCCGACGGGGATGACGGCCGAAGCGGGCATTCTACGGCGTCGAGCGATTGGGATTAGATGAACACAAGAACAAAGACTTCGGAGCGTTCGCGAGTGGAGAATGGGGTGGCTTCGATTTCCAGAGCGGTGAACCGTAGCTAACGGGAACGAAGTTACGTCGTAACTACTCGGCCGGGACAGTAAACATACGATCAAAGAATTCAAAGAATGCAGCAAAGTAACGCGTAGGTGATGGGAGGGGCTCGATTTCCGTCGTTCGTGCATAACTGCATGTTGAAAAAGTAGTTAGGGCATACTGACTTATCGTTTGTAGTGAACGTAAGTACAAATAATTCAAAGAGCGCACGAGAAGTTTGCGTGGACCAAGCAACGGCCGAGGCGGCCATCCTACAGTCTAGGCTCCCTGCGAGTGGTCAGACTCGCACTGGTCTCGGCTGGCTTGAGACGGTGATCCGCTGCTGGAAACATGTGGACAACAGAACAAAGAATTCAGTAAATTGTCGCGTGGGAATGAATGTTCTGATTCCGAATGTCAGTGCATAACTACTTGCGGAATAATTAGATAGAGAATCACGGCCTGACGACAACAGTGAACACAAGGACAAAGAATGCACGAGAATATCGTTGGAGCAATCCGTATAGGACGACGGCCGGGGCGGCCATCCTACGGACTTACGTGGACAATAGAACAAAGAATTCAAAGAATGCACGAGAAGTTTGTGTCTTTCGAGGCGCTCTTGCGGGTCGCCTGCCGACCTGTAGCCTGACTCTCCGAGTCGGGTGCTTGGCCTATTGCTCCCGACTCAGAGAGTCAGGCTACACGACTCTTCGAGTCGGGCTACAGACGCTGCACTGCCCGTGGGGCGACTCGTCGAATATGATTGGGGGTTCATCAATCGGCATCGATACGTCTCGGTCATCGATCGACGGCAATCAGATAGGGCAGGCTACGATGGTACGTGGGATCGTGTTTTGCAGTTTCTTGTTGGTGGCTTTGTCGTCGCCACTCCGTGCCGCAGATCCGGTCGATTTCTCACGGGACATCCTGCCGATCCTGTCGGACAAGTGCTACTACTGCCACGGGCCCGACGAGCGTGCTCGGAAGGCCGAGCTGCGGTTTGATACCAAGGCCGGGGCCTTCCGGGTCCATGAGGGGACCGCGGTCATTGTGCCGGGGAAAAGCGCTGACAGTGAATTGGTTGCCCGAATCACCTCGACCGATCCCGAAGAAGTTATGCCGCCCAAGTCGGCGAATCGGGATCTCTCGCCGCAACAGATTGAATTGCTCAAACGCTGGATTGATCAAGGAGCGAAATGGGGCACTCACTGGGCCTTCATTGCTCCGCAACGGCCTGCCCTGCCTGACGTGAAACAGGCCAATTGGGTCCGCAATGGCATCGATCGGTTCATATTAAAAAAACTCGAATTGCAAGGGCTGGAGCCGGCAGCTCAGGCCAGCAAAGCGACGCTGATTCGGCGGCTGACGTTTGACCTGACCGGTCTCCCGCCGACGCTGGCGGAGATCGATGCGTTCCTCGCCGATGAGACGCCACAGGCTTACGAACGCGTCGTCGACCGGCTGCTCGATTCGCCGCGCTTCGGTGAGCGGATGGCTGTCGACTGGCTGGATATTGCCCGGTATGCGGACACTCATGGTTATCAGATGGACCGGTTTCGGCCTGTCTGGCAGTATCGTGATTGGGTCATCCAGGCCTTCAATCAGAACCTGCCGTTTGATCAATTCCTCACCTGGCAACTGGCGGGTGATCTGTTGCCTCAACCGACCCGAAACCAGCGTCTGGCCACCGCCTTCAATCGGCTGCACATGCAGAATGAAGAGGGGGGCGTCGTTGAAGAGGAATTCCGCGTCGCCTATGTGACCGACCGTGTCAATACGATGGGGACGGCGTTTCTCGGGCTGACGTTCGAATGCTGCCGCTGTCATGATCACAAGTATGATCCGCTATCGCAGAAGGATTTCTACTCGCTGTTTTCGTTCTTCCAAAACATTGATGAGTCGGGGCAAACCTCGTACTTCACGGCGGCCATGCCGGTCCCGACGTTGTTGCTTTCGGACGAGGCCACGGATCTCCGCCTGAACGATCTGCAACAAAAGATTGCGGTCCAACGTCAGCATGTTGTCGAAGCACAATTGGCCGCACAGCCCGCGTTCCAAACGTGGCTGGCGGCTCGCGAACAGGCGGTCCCCTCATTGTCACCCGTCGCCGCTTTCAACTTCGAGACACTGGAGGCTGGCAAGGTCGAGAACTCCACCGACCCGATGAAGCCGGGAAAGGCCGTTGAAGCCCCGACTCTGATCGACGGTAAGGTCGGCAAGGGACTGTCGCTGAGTGGCGAAAATGGAGTGACGTTCCCCGGGATCGGGCACTTCACTCGTGTCGATCCCTTCTCACTGAGTCTGTGGGTGAAGACTCCGACACTTGCGCCGCGAATGGTCGTGGCTCATCACAGCCGAGCCCCTATTGATGCCGGCAGCCGGGGCTATGAACTGCTGCTGGAACACGGGCAGGTGGCGGTCGGTCTGCATCACATGTGGCCGGGGAATTCGCTGAAGGTCAAAACCAAAACGGCCATTCCGATTGATACCTGGACCCACGTGACCATGACATACGACGGCTCCAGCCAGGCGGCGGGAGTGAGGATCTTTTTGAATGGCGAGCCGGCGGAACTCGAAGTCGTCCGGGATGGCTTGAACAAGGACATCACGTACGGTGGTGAACCTGACCTGGCGATCGGCTATCGCATGCGCGACAACGGATTCAAATCTGGGGCGGTTGATGAATTCCAGGTCTTCAATCGCGAATTGACGCCATTGGAGATTCGATGCCTTGCCGGGGGCAACGAATTTGAAACGGCTTGGAAGACAGCGGCCGATCAACTCAATGCGGCCCAGCGTCAGGGGCTGCTCGATTATTATCTGTCACAAATCTCGCCTACCGTGAAGGCGGCTCGGGATGCGCTGCACGCCCTGCGGCGCGAGCACAATACTCTGTTGAATCCCATCCCGGAAATCATGGTGATGAAGGAGTTGTCGAAGCCCAAGCCCGCTTATCTGCTCAAGCGTGGGGCGTACGATGCACTGGGAGATGCCGTCACGGCGGATACGCCCCATGCCCTGCCCCCCTTCCCTGCCGATCAACCGCGCAATCGTTTGGGATTGGCGAAATGGCTGCTCGATCCGCGGCACCCGTTGACGACCCGAGTGACGGTGAATCGCTACTGGCAGTTGTTGTTCGGTCAGGGGCTGGTGGAGACGAGCGATAATTTTGGCAGCCAGGGAGCCCAGCCGACTCATCCGGAGTTACTCGACTGGCTGGCGTTGGAGTTCGCGGAAGGATCAATCCCGGGAACCGCCAATCCGCAGACTCCGTGGGACATTAAGAAATTCCTGAAGTTGATGGTGATGTCGGCCACCTATCAGCAGTCATCGGTGGCCTCACCCGCCTTGCAGACGCATGACCCGGCTAATCACTGGCTGGCGCGCGGACCGACTAAAAGGTTGACGGCGGAAATGCTGCGGGACTCGGCGTTGTTTAACGGTGGCCTGTTGGTCGACAAAACCGGCGGGCCCAGTGTGAAACCGTATCAGCCGCCCGGGCTGTGGCTGATCGCCATGGGCCAGCCGAATTACGACCAGGGGCATGGCGATGATCTGCATCGACGCAGTCTGTATACGTTCTGGAAACGAACCGTGCCCCATCCGGCGATGGTGACATTCGATGCCGCTGAGCGGAATGTGTGTGTGGCCAAACGCCAATCGACGAGCACGCCACTGCAGGCCTTGGCGTTGTTAAATGATGTGCAGATTGTGGAATCGGCCCGGTTTGCATCACAGCGCATGTTGCAGTCGGGTGGTAGTACAGATGAAGCACGCGTGGCGTGGATGTTTCGCACGATCACCGGTCGCGCGCCGCGGGAGAAAGAGGCGTTGATCTTCGTGCAATTGTTGCGGGAGCAACGAGAGTTGTTTAATGCCAATCGAGCCGAGGCGACAAAGTTATTAACCGTGGGCGAGACGAAGAATGA